>JAWOKW010000394.1:0-6759 GCA_033854095.1 Candidatus Methanoperedens sp.
TCGATGAATGCAGGGCTATCTGCACATCCCCTGAAATACCAATCAGGGAAAAGCTGTTTTTCAGGATCATCTATGAGACTCAACTGAGACCGTTTGAAGTCCTCAATCTCCTGATCGAGAACTGGGATAGAGAACAGCGGCTGGTCACTGCTGTCAGGGTAAAACAGAAGACTGCGCCTGTAAAAGGCGACAGGCACAGGAAGCTCTACCTTCCTTCAAAGCCCCGCACCGTTATTCTTACCGAGAATACAAACCTCATGCTGAAAATGGTAGTGAGCAACCGCAAGAAGGGCTGCATTTTCGTGAATGCAGATGGAGAGAAGCTTACAATGGCATGGTTCAAGGACAGGATACACTACTATGCAAGGCTGCTGGGGATACAGAAAGACGTAAGATATTACGATACCAAGACAGGAGAGGTTCATCCCAGGCATCTTGTGACATGCATAGCTCTGCGTGAGGCAGGTGAAAGGCATCACGATAATGCAGGTGGATCAAGGAAATTATCTGCTGTTGCAGCAGGGCATACTATGGCAGTCAAGGAACGGCATTATGAGAAGGTAGGGGAGGATTTTGAGCAGGTGCATGAGAGCTACAGGAAGTTTCATCCTGCTTTTGTGGAGAACTGGTGAATGCCATTATCGGTGTTGATTATCACAAATTTATAAAGTTGCATACCAGGCAATAATGAGAACTCATCTAATCTTTTCTAAAAGCCATCTCTAAAATTTCACTGCCACCATCCGTTTGATAGGATTCTGCAACTTCTTTGAGCATTATGTTGAACTGCTCATCTGTATAGTTCAGTCGTGATGCCATTTCTGTTACAACCTTAAAATCTCTCTCAGTATAAGCATGACCAATAGAATGCTCTATCAAATAACAAATGGATGCAAGCTTTATCCCATCAGCCAGTCGATTCATCTCAGCAGCCAGCATGCCTAACTGATACCAGGTGGAAGCTTCTCCCGCCCTGTCTCCAATCTGCTGTTCTATCTCCAGTGCCTTTGAGAACCCGTTTCTTGCAGCATCATACTTTCCCTGATACACATCAATCGAGGCAAGATTATGCAATGTTTGAGCTTCTCCCGCCCTGTCTCCAATCTGCTGTCGTATCTCAAGTGCCTTTGAGAACCCGTTTCTTGCAGCATCATAATCTCCCTGATACACATCAATCGTGGCAAGTTGATGCAATGTATCAGCTTCTCCTGCCCTGTCTCCAATCTGCTGTTCTATCTCAAGTACCTTCATGAACCCGTTTCTAGCAGCCTCATACTCTCCCTGATTCAGATCAATCGTGGCAAGCCCATGCAGTGCTGTTGCAGTTTCCCCATCAATTCCTTTTGCAGCATCAAGCATGCGCTGATACCACTTTCTTGCATCCTCATAGCTTGAGCGATCAAGATATGACCAGGCTATCTGATTCAATATTCGTGGATGCTCATAATATTTTAAAAGCTCCTCATTCAATTGCTGAATCTCTATGTACAGCCCCTCCAGTCTGTAGACGCTGCTTATGCGTTCAGTTATATAAACGGCATTTTCATAATCCTCTGCCAGGATGCACTGGGAACGTGCTTCAAGAGCGACATCCAAAGAAGGGTTGTTTTCAATCAATTCAATCAGGAAATCACCTGCTGCTTTATGTGCAGCCCTGCGATCATCATGACTCACCTTATCAAGCAGCCAGTTCCGCAAAAGACCATACACGATCCAGAGTTCACCTTCAGGATAAGCCAATGCATAGTCCTGCCATTCTCTCACAAACCTTTGCAGTTTATCCTCTGGTTCGCCTGTTACTGCTCTTATTCCAGCCATGTTCACAGGAATCCTGTACACTGCCATGCTGCACAGTGCCTTCTGAGAATCAGGTTTCAGGTAACTGAAGAGACGAGATGTAAAAATATCTTCACAATACTTATCACGAGCCTGCTGCAATTTACTGTCAGCAACAGATTCAAGTGCATTTCTGAGATCCTCTGCTTTGATTGTCTTTAGAACCTCACGTATCTGGCTCAGGAAACGGGGAGTGCCTCCAAACAGTTTGTATAACCTGCTCAAAAGAGAATAAGGGATCTCGTTTTTATAGTATCGCTGCTCCACGATCCCATCAAGAAGCAGGAACTTGATAAAAGATGATTCTGGGAAATCACCAAGAGGCTTTTCCTTTGCTATTGAAGGCAGAACATCAACATTAGAAGGCAGATAGCGGGATGTGATGATAGCTCTTGATCCGCCAACAAGGTTATTGATCAAATGGGTATAGAAAGCAGCAAGTTCTTTATCAAGGATTTTTCTTGTGCTTTCATCCATGTTCGTTTCAAAGTTGTCAAGCACAAGTAAGAATCGATTCTTATTGAGCACTGTGACAATATAGCGAAGCCTGCTATCTACAGGGATCTGGGCATTAAGCAGTGTGGAATAAGCCTCATGTAAATTTGCCTCAAGGAAAGCATCACTGCATATCTGGATCAATCGTGCTGCATTCAACGGATTATCCTTTGAACTTGGGACTGCGACAGGAATAAACCCGTCAGCCTCTAATTTTCTGGCTAATCGTGTGGCAAGCGTGCTCTTTCCAGTACCTCCAAGCCCTGTTATCAGTATTGTCTGCAAGCTGCCTCCACGCAGTGCAGGTAAAAGCTCCTGGAGTTCTCTTCTCCTTCCTATGAACTGTTTTGCATACCCTTCAGTCATTCCTTGAAGCGGCTGCTGTACAACGCTCTTTCGAAGTGGAGGCTCTGGAGTACTGTGAGGATCGAATACAAGACCCTGAGATGTCGATGAATAGAGAACAGGCAGTGTCCATGAAGGGCTGCCCTGCTGTTCGCATAATTTCTTTATAGCCTGCCGAGCCTGTGTCAGTGCTCTATCCACTGGCTGACCTGATGCCAGTGTATTGTAGAACGTTGCAGCAAACTGGGTAGATATGTTATCAGCTATTGATGCTGCCCAGCCTATAGCAAGAGGTATTTCCTCTCCAACCAGTCCCTGGCATATGCCTCCAAGAACTTCAACAGGCGGGGCTTTACCGCTCTGGCATCCGCTTATGAAAGCACACTGAACACTGCTGCCTGCAAATAACTGCTGGCGGATTTCTAAGGAGGAGCGAAGATCAATGTTTCCCTGCTCATCCTCAAAAGCGAAATAGCCAACGCCTTCTTTCACTATTCCGTGCCCTGTTAAATGCACAACATGCGGCTTGAACTCATTGATGCGCTGTCGAAGTTCTTCAAAGCTCCCCATATCGCCTGAGTCGAAAGCCACAGTACCTGCGCTCCCTATAGCCTTTAAAAGAGATTCTTCCTCCCGCTCATAATCAAGATATGCCTGATCCTGCGGTGCACATGCCATGAACAGTATTCGCAGAGGTGAAGACTTGAGCTGACCCCTGAACTCAGTAAGCTGTCTATCTTTCCAGGGCAAACGGCGGATGCTGAACTTTAGATCAAAACCGAGATGATCCTCATTTGGCGGGCGCATGAGTTCCCAGGGAAGATTGAGAATATCTGCTATATCTGAAGCAATGACTAACAGGCGCATTGTTCCTGGCTGTATTTTTTCTGTTATTTTGCTCCAGTGCTTTACAAACCAGATATTGAACAGTTCAGAACCAAGAGCTTTCAGGTTGTCTGATGCGATACTGGGCTGTCCTCGCTGTTCGAACATCAGGTTATATCGCCGTGAGAAGTCCCGCATTGCCTGCGAATCGGCAGGTGATAAGCTCTGATTGCTCACAATTACCTTGCCATCCAGCAGAATATTGAACATGAAAACACGCTGCTTATCTGCTGTTTCACGAATTGAAAGAGTGATAGTGCATTCTTTTCTAAAGTCTTCGCTTCTCTCTCCTTTGATAGGGGTGTTCCCACCTATAATGACAGTACCACTGATATCGCCGAAGCTAACATTTCCACCTGCTGTTATTCCAATGCCACCCGTGACGTTTTTATCAGGTTCACGCTCCTCTACCATGCTTATTCACACTCGTTCTCAGATATTAATCTTTAGCTCATGTTGGCATGAAAAGCAGGATTTTATGCTGGCACGAAAACGATATGCTGCGATGAATAGTGCATATAAAAATCTCATACGAATCGTTTTAATTTTTAATCATTTAACCGCTTAACCATTAAACCAGATTGGATAATAGTAAGACACCAACATTAGTGAGGGGACACCTGGGAAGGCAGGCTATCCATGATTCTCTCATTCAAAATCGGTTTTGATGAGATCATTGCTCTACATCGAAAAATAAAGGATAGACATATACCTTATCTCTTCCCTCGAATTTGACATAAGCAGTACCCTGAGTAACAGGTTTAAACCCCCTTTCAGTCCAGAGGCGCACACTGTCTTCAGGCACTTTTTCATTCAAATCTGTTTTTATTACCTGAAATTTACTCTTTCTCTTTTTAAGCCCTTCCACTATTGGTTTTACCTGTAAAAACATTGTTTGCATCTTACTCCTCCTTGATGTGAACCATGAACACGATGAACCGTACCTCGCTCAGGAAGTATCTGGCATACAAACTCTATACGCTCAGGAAGGAAAGCCAATGAAATCAACTTATCTATGTAGAGAAATCCCAGTGGAAATCATACACAAATATCGATTTCAACTGCACTATGTAAGAATTCTCCAAAGGAATAGGGGGTATTTCCCATGCAGAAATGAATGTACTGCTAATACAGCAGGAATTGCCTTCTGAAACTGGTTGAGTTAATCTTTTCCCAATTTTTTCAATCGCTCAACCTTAGATCGCTTCTCCTCAACTGCTTTTTTCTGATCTTTTTCAAGCTGAGCAATTATCTCATTAAAGCTGATTTTGAGCGAGAACATCCTTGGCGGTCTGCCTTTGCCAGGTTTCTCCTCCTCCCGCAGGTTTATCCAGTCACGTTCTATTAATTCTCTTGTAGCAATACTGACCTCAGGCTGCTTCAGCCCTGTACTCTTTTCAATCTCAATAGATGCAGCTTCATCCACATTTTGAAGATAAGCCAGTATTCTGGCAGCAGCTCTGCTCATGCCCAGGGAAATGAGGGCGTTTGCGATTTCTTTGCTCTTTTTATCAAGCTGCTTCACATGATGGGTATCCATATTCACTCCTGATATATTATGTATATAGATATATTTTTTTATTTTTGTTTTTTCTGAAAGTGCACGAGAACCACGAAAGTTTCATCCTGTATTTGTGGAGAATTGTGAACTACAGGGTGCGTGATGAGTAGAAGATGATGAAAATAGAACTGCTTACATGGGTGTTCGGTTAAGGAATTTTGTTGGCGTATTGCTTATATTTTTGGACAAAAACAGCTTTCCACATATTCTTAATTAAACTACTAAGTAAATACATGTTGCTGGTTTTGTCATCCAAATACTTTTTAATATGCCCTATAAATCTGTGCTATTCATAATGATTCATCTCTTAACCGAACACCGATGGAACTGCTTACAAAAGAGGAGGCATTTGCAGATCTCAATGAAATGATACGCATGGGCTGGAGATGCTCAACAGAATTGTATGCTGAGATCATGACGGCATTGAATGAGTGAATTGCATCCTTATTTTCGATTTTAATGTCTATATCTGGGCGGGATGCGTAGGGTAAACATCGAACAAATTCCCAAAACATTAGTCGGGATTTTACGCAGACAATCCCTGCCTGGATGAGAACAATGCAGTCCTAATTTACCATCCAATATGCATTTAGAGCACTCATTTCTTGTCAACACGATACCATCTCCTGAAGTTATACCTCTAATATTGGTACAACTTCTATATATTTAAACCAGCTTGAAATGGCGTAAATATTCCTGATTACTGAAATGAGGCTTGGAACTCAATGCAGCTTAGATACTTTGGAAATATCCCTCATCTGATCTGTTTTGATCTCCCAGATATCGCCATGACCGCTACTGCTGTGCTGTATAGTTGGGTTTATCCAGAAGGGCAGGAGTCTACCATTCAACAGTTATTTTTATTGTAGGTGGCTT
The DNA here is from genome assembly GCA_033854095.1 of Candidatus Methanoperedens sp. Taxonomy (GTDB): domain Archaea; phylum Halobacteriota; class Methanosarcinia; order Methanosarcinales; family Methanoperedenaceae; genus Methanoperedens. The sequence goes on from JAWOKW010000394.1 coordinate 5,999, forward strand.
TTTATTCTCAAAAACAGATTTTGTAATGTAAAGATTACCCAGAGCAGGTACACTGTTTGTGATTTCCATATATTTGTATGTGCTCTTGACAGCTTTTTCAAATTTCATTTCGATATCTTTTTTCATTCATCCTTCCGCATAGCTGCCACATTTTCTGTAAAACAGGGGGAAGATAGTACGTTTTATTGAACGAATTCCTACCTTATAAATTTATCCCATTCAATAAATAATGCTCATCATAGTTATGTATATTCATATAATCAAGAGCATTATAATGATGAAAACCAGTTTATCGAAAAATTTTTAATGAGGGATTGCATAAGTTAAGTCGGTGGCAGAAGTTGGCAAATGAAACTGAAGTTCATAGAATGGCTCAGAGCAAGGATGTGATGGAGCGCAAGACGGCACTGGATGAACTCAGAAATAACTTTGTATTTTTCATTGACAAGGCTCAGGCTACAAAAGCCCTGCTGTCACTCACAAAAGATGAGTCTATAGATGTGCGAAGGAGTGCAGCATACGCCCTTGGTTCAGCTTTTGTTCACGTTATTGACAAAGATCAGGCATGGAAAGCCCTACTGTCACTCACAAAGGATGAGGATGTCGGTGTACAACGGGATGCAGTATATGCTCTCATGGGTGTTCGATTAAGGAATTTTGTTGGCATATTGCTTATGTTTTTGGACAAAAACGGCTTTCTACACAGTCTTAATTAAACTACTAAGTAAACGCATGTTGCGGGTTTTGTCATCCAAATACTT
>JAWOKW010000395.1:0-12956 GCA_033854095.1 Candidatus Methanoperedens sp.
ACCCCTCCCGAAAGGGAGGGGATGAATCGTACCCCTTGCGATAAGCATATTGCTCACCAAAAAAGCGTTTGCAAAGACTGATTTTGTGGTGAGCAAAAGGTATATGTGGTTTCAAAGCATATTAAAATTTGCAAAGGCTGACATGAAAAAAGCATATTCATTCAGGATATATCCGAACAAGAATCAGGAAGTCGAGTTGAACAGGACACTTGCTACATGTAGAAAGCTCTATAACGATGCTCTCGAACAGAGAAAACGTCAAATCGAACTCAACAGGCTTTGTGCAGAATTCCAGGTATTTCCCTGGGGAACACCTGAATGGATAACATACGAAGATCAGGCTAACGAACTATCTGATTCAAAAACACCTGAACAAAAAGAAGTGTATTCCCAGATATTGCAGGATGTTCTGAGACGACTTGATAAAGGATTCAAGAAATTCTTTAGAGGAGCAGGATTTCCAAGATTCAAAGGAAGAAATAGATATAAGTCGTTCACATATCCACAAAAAGGGTTTGAACTTGAAGATGGCAAACTCGTTCTCTCAAAGATAGGCAGTATCAGGCTCTTCCTTCACAGGGATATAGAAGGAACTATCAAAACATGCACGATCAAGAAAGACATTGATCAATGGTATGCCATATTCACAGTTGAAATAGAAAGGGAGATCAAAAAAGTCCCTGCAGAAACGAAGATAGGTATTGATGTTGGTCTCACATCATTGCTCACATTCAGCAATGGTGAACAGATAGAACCTCCTGAATTCCTGAGAACGTCCGAAGAGAAACTTGTCTGGGAACAGAGAAAACTGTCAAAAAAGAAAGGGTCAAAGAACAGGAATAAACAGAGAATCAAAGTAGCTAAGGTTCACAGAAAAATCAGGAATCAGAGAAAGGATTTTGATCATAAGACCAGTCGAGATCTGGTCAATGCATACGACAGGGTAGTGTTCGAGAAACTTCAGATACAGAACATGATGAAGAACCATCATCTCGCTAAAAGTATCTCGGATGCTGGCTGGTATCAGTTGGTATGTCTAACGAAATCCAAAGCGGAAGAAGCTGGGAAATCAGTTGGACAGGTCAATCCCAATGGAACGTCCCAAACATGCATTTGTGGATATCGAGTACCTAAAAACCTGTCAGTAAGGATTCACAAATGTCCTGAATGTGGTCTTGTCATTGGGAGAGACCATATTTCAGCGATACTGATCGAGAAAAGAGATACTGTAGGCACGGACTGTACCGAATTTACGCCTGGGGAGATTGAGCCTCTACTATGAGAATAGCAAATTTGGTCGAAGAGCCAGGAAGCCCCTCCCGAAAGGGAGGAGAGGATGTCACATAGTCAATCATTCATACCCTGATCGGATTTTGCAGGTGCATTTTTAATGAAATCCACAGTAATAATGATGGATATCAAAACAGAGGGGCGTTTAGAAAGTGAATTCACAGGGTCTATTTTCAGAGGGTGGCTTGGATTCATCCTGAAGTGCAATCCAAAAAAATCGTGTGTAGGGTGCGCAGAACCATTGTCATGTCCTTACTTTATGGTTTTTAAAGAACAGACTGATATCAAACCATTCTCTATTCTATCCTTTAAGCAAGATAATTTTATAAGAAATTTCATAAAAATACATGGCGACAGGAAAAAATTCGCACCGAAGATCCTTTCTGATATTCGGGACAGGGCGGATTACAAACATTTCGGCGGCTTGAAATATTCCATAGAGGCGCTGGAAGCAAAGAATATCGAGATCCCGAAAATCACATTATCAGAAAGCACTACTGTCATTTTCGTATCGCCATTACATTTACTCAGCAATCGGAGTACTGAAGTCATTCCATCTTTTAATTCGCTGCTTTCTTCCTCGGTCAGGTCATTTAACCGTATAACAAAATATTACGATCCAGAGAGTTATCCCTATAAAATCACAGACAAACTCTTGAATTTAGATATACAGATACAGGATTTTGATATAAAAACCGTAAAATTTATCCATAAAACAATCGACGATAAGTCTATACCACTTAAGGGTAGCATGGGATGGATAAAATATGATACATCATCTGCTCCGGCTGAAGCTGGAGAGTTATTGAAAATCGGTGAAGCTCTTCAAATAGGAAAACATACCACCTATGGCTTTGGTGGATTTTTGATAAACAGGGAGGCATAAAATGGAAAATATAGCAGTGACAGATTGGTTCACAAAAAAACGTGAAACTGTCGTTTATCCTGATGAAAGTGATAAAAAACTTGATGAGTTGTTGGAAAAGATAATAAAAGGATTTGCAGGCGAGAATCTTGAGGATGCTGCTGATAATGTTTATGACATCCTGAAAGGGTCGAACTTTTATGACCAGATATGTTCAGATTCACGGCTTCCTGTATGCTCACTTTTCCATCATTCAAAGAACACTTCAGGAATAGCTGTCTGCCTCGCAGCAAAAAAGGCTGATATGATGCCTGAATTTAAAAATAAATGTCTTGGACAGTATGGAATATCTGCTAATATCTCTGCCAATTATTCAGATAGAGATTTCAAAGCTTTGATACGGATCGCTTCGCTGCTTCATGATATCGGAAAGCCGCGATCTTATACATCAGCTAAAAAGGGACTACCATTCCATTATCATACGACCCAGACGGAAGAGATAGTGGCTCAGATCCTTGAAAGGACATCCTCAGATGTTGTTCCCAGATATGAGCTTAAAAAGATCTTACCGAAACTTGCTTCAAGACATCATTTAAGGGAAACAGTATTAGAAAAAGTGATCGGAAGCGCGGATTCCATTGCATCCGCGGCGGACAGGATATACGAAGTTGATGCAACATTTGATAACAATTCGATCTCAGTGAATTCAAATGATAAAATATTCCCGCATGAGATCAATTTTGATGATGGGGATTTACAATGTCTTGATGCCCAGCATACGGAAATAATAGGATATACGGGAGAATGCAAAAAATCAGTGAAATCCAAATCCAGTGATGATACGCTCATTCTTTTCCGTGATTCTGTTATCAACGGCGGCAGGATGCAATATTCAGGAATACAGGCTCAAATTTCAGGTTCTATCGCTGTACTGGCTCTTGATATAATGCAGATACAGGAGTATATCAATGAGGCAGATAAGCTCCCCATGCTCAGAGGTGGAAGCTGGATAGTAGATGCTACCCTTGAAAAAGCAGGTGACATAGTAGCCAGTAATGTCTGTGAAGAGGCGATCCTTTTCAAAGGAGGAGGTAATCTTCTTGCATTCATTCCTTCTGATGAATATATCCTTCAGAAAATAAAGAAAGAAATCAAAAATAAAATCCAAAACATTTCACATTATGGATTGGATGGTGCTGTGGTCACTAAAATTATTCAATTGAATGAATTTAAAGTATTTCATAAGGTGCTTGAAACCATACAGGATGAGATCGACAAAGAAAAAAATAAAACTTGGAATGAGAAAATAATAAAACCCACAAAGAGGAATGATGTCTGTCCTTTCTGTTTTAAGAGACCTGCAAGCATTTTAAATAATGAAAAAATATGCAAAGTCTGTGCAGAAAAAACTGAACGGGGAAAGGATCAGAAATACGGACAAAAAAATACATATCTGAGTGACGAATTATTAAAAACTTATAAATTGTCTCGACCTTCTCAGCTTCAAGAGATCGGTGAGTCAATTGCTGTTATCGCAATTGATGGGAACATGATGGGGCGCATATTTATGCAGACCCTCACCCCAGCAGAATATAATTATAAAAGCGAAGTTTTTGATGAAAACTTTAAAAATGAGGTAAAACATACTATCGAGGAATTTTTAGCTAATACCGAGACCCGAAGCCTGATAGAAAATAATAAATATGCAGGGATCGACCCTCTATACGTAGGCGGGGATGATATTCTCTTAATCATCAATGCAAAAGGTGCTGTCAGGTTTTGTGAAATATTGATAAAAAATATTTCTGAAAAATTTAAATTCTCAAAAAAATTCTTCAATGGAAAAACATTTGAGAATCCAACTGTGACGATTTCATGCGGAATAGCTATAGCTGACGCAAAATTCCCAATATATTTCCTGCTCGAAGCTGCAAGAAAAATGGAGTCAGCAGCAAAAAGAGCATTTAGAGAAAAAACATGGACCGATGAACTAAATCTTATCCATCTGCCTGCTGGTACAATGGCATTTACTGCTGTCAGCGGCGCAATGCCTTCGGAGGATCAGGTTCATTTTGTACTCCCTGATGATAAAGAAGAACTCGGGCTTTTGAACAACCTTATCTCAAAAAGTTTGAACAAAGATAACCGCTCAAAGATCTCAAGCCTTGTAACGTGTGGAAGAACAGAACATGAGAAGCTGAATTTCGTGAAATCCATTTACTCATCAGGTGGCAGAAAAGAATCACCTGCACAGTGGCTCAATGACTGTGAATGGATGGTGCAGGTGATGGGGAATGAAAAATTATTCAAATCGGCAAAAATGATCGTTCCTCAAATATGGCATGAAAAGGAGGAAGCATGAAAATACTGAGAATCTCATTAAAGTTCAAGAACGATTTTCATACGACTGGCGAATCTAAAGGATCGCTTATCGATTTTTTAAAGGATTCCTGGGATGCTCCATACATCCCTGCTACTCACATAAAAGGCGTGATGCGAACTGAAGCTGAAAGGCTTTTGAGAAGTATAGAGAACATTCCCTGTTTTATCACGGGCAATCCAGAGGTCATTTTATGCGATGAAGTAAAAAATGGAGATTTTGGATGCGATGTTTGCCGTATTTTTGGAGTTCCCAATACTGAGGGCGGTCTGGTCTACAGAGAAGGAAAGATACGGATAACCGATTTTAAGACATGTAAAAATATCGAAGCAGTATCGAGGGCGCATGTTTCAATAGAAAGGGGAACGCAGACCAAAATAGAACATGCTCTCTTCAATATGCATTCAGTTCCTGCTGAAACAGAATTCACTGGATATATCCTTATTCGTGAAGCTCTGACAGCTTCTGAAGAAAAATTATTACATGCGAGCATTCATTCAATGGTGCACTATGGACTTGGAAAAAACCGCTCGCGCGGGCTTGGTGGGATCATAGATTCAGAAGATTGTCTGAAGATATCAGAAATATCACAGGACGAATTCCTTGGGGTGAAATAAATGATACAATTAGATGGAACCATAACAGCAGTGACGCCTTTGCATGTTGGAAATGGGAGGTCTAAAGGCACATTCATCCAGACACTTGATCATATCCCTGGAAGAACGATCCGGGGGATGCTTGGATATTATTTATACAAAAACGATATGCATCTCTTTAAGGATATCGGTATAGATGAAGAGAAGGATATTTCCAGAATGGGAATAATATTTAAAAATGCTTATCCTGTGGATAAGGATGAGATAACAGTAGCTTCACCGCTTATAGTCAAATGGTGTAAAAAATGCGGCACACTTTTTGGAACAAACGACAGGGAGTGCAGGAATGTTATTGATAATAAGCCGTGCCTGCATGAGGGGAAAAAATATTCAGGATTGATATCACTTGGCTCTCTCAGGGATAAAAAATTAAAGAGACCCGAAAATCTCCCAAGACAGATAGAAACAAAATGCCCAATAACGCGCAAGGGGCACGCAAGTATGGGCAGTGCTGAAGAGGGATATGAACTTTCACCATATCACATCGAAAGCATATCAGCAGGGGCTAAGTTCAGGTTCAGGATTTTAGTAAAGGATGCTTTCGCGGACAGGGTTATTGAATCTCTCAAAAATGCTGGGACTTTTTATGGTCTTGGCGGTTTCAGGTCAAGAGGATATGGAAGCGTCAGGTTCGAGAATGTGGCAAAATCAGAACTTGGAGCAAGGATAGCGATACGCAAAGAGGAACTTTCAGTGATGAGATCAAAACTGCTTGTCATGAATTCGCAGATAATACTCAGAAAAGAGGATGAATCCATTATCGGGTTTGATGATACATTTAAAGAATATGCTGCTAAAACCCTGCAATCGGTAGGGGTGAAAGGGAATATCGAGCCTGACATGAATGAAGTGAAAATATCTTCCGGCACTGCTCGCGGCTGGTCTCTCAAGAATAAAAATTCTCTTTCAGAGTTGATCCCATGTATAGGCTCAGGAAGCTGCGTCAGGGTTTCAGGCGATGCAGAAGCTCTTGCTGTGCTTGAAGCTTATGGGATCGGGGAAATGATCAACTGCGGTTATGGAGACGTTTATGTGATAGGTGATGTGATATGAAACTCGATGAACTGAACCAGAAGGCATGGGATATCGCGGCACGTTCGATCATGTTCAAGAATGGGAAGTTTGAAACTTATTCAAATGGACAGATAAGAGGCTTTTTTGAACTGGCAAAGTCAAGTAATTTTGAGAGAGATTTGGAAGCGCAATTGAAAAAATACAGCCCTCAGCCTTCTCACGGACAGAGACCGCAGGATATTGCAGGTGAGTTACAAAAGATGAAGGCTTTGAATGAAAATATTGGAAGCGATATAAAATCAATATTTAAAAATCTTACGCCTGCTGAAAGAATGAGGTTTTCCCAGTACCTGATGTGGGATATCAAAATAATCGAGCAGAGGATGCCTAAAATTGATGAGATAAGGCTCGTTCTGAAGTGTGAAAAAGTAAAAGACCCAAACGTGATAATCGATCAGTTGAGTGCGCTCTCGAAAACAGTTAATGTTCAGTCGCCAAGAAAGAGTGAGCAAAGGAAAAGATATCAAGACAGGAGAAGATGATTATGGAATTTTCAAAAGAAGAGTTAAAAGAAATCGCAATAAGTTCGTATGAATTGCTGGTCAAAATCCCGAAACCTGAAAAGAATAATAGTTCTGGTAAATTCGAGATAAAATCAAGAAACAAATTAAAAACACTTCCTGAAGCTCTAAAAGAAAACCCTGGCGACCCAGCAGCCAGTATAATTCATTTTGTCAAGAACGCTTCTTATTTTTTGCCCCGTGCCGAGCGGAACGAAAAAGACGAACGTGGGATGCTTACTTTCCTTGACCTGCTGCTTAATAAGGTCAAAGAGATAGAAAACAAAGAAAAAGATACTGGGAAAGCTCTGGAGAAAATAAAATATCTTGTAGGTTATACGAACTGGAACGCTGACGCTGTGTGCACGATATTCACAGCTTCAACGAACGATGATGAAATAAAAAGGAGACTTCAAACGATGCTCGATGCTGAACTTGATATCGTGGGCGCAAAAGACCAGGTTGAAAAGATCGCCTCGGATATCATGAAATGGAAGCAGGCTTCAGCCAGTGAACACAGACAGCATGGGAGGTGGTGAGCATGTTCGAGAGACTTGACAGCCGTGCACTTATCCAGTATACTATAAAAACAAAGTCTGACCTGCATATCGGAGGACACGGGACGACCACTCCCGCTGAGGTGGATATGCCTGTTCTAAAGAACGGTAAGGATTATCCGATAATCCCTGGAAGCAGTCTTAAAGGAGTGCTTCGCACTGAAATGGAGCGGCTGCTGAAAGGCTTGAAGATCGATACATGCACAGTTCCTGGCGTATGTAAAAGCAAAAACAGAAAAGTTGAATCAGAATGCCCTGTCTGTATGCTTTTCGGCAGTGCTGAGCTTGCAGCTTCTGTGAGGATAAAGGACGCTACGGCAAACCATAAGAAAACCGTGATCAGAGACGGCGTGGCAATAGAGCGAAAAACAAGAAAGGCAAAAGGCAGCGCCAAGTACGATATTGAGGCTGTACCGCAAGGTACTGAATTCTATGGAGATGTAATTATTGAGAACCTCGATATCTCAGGGAATAAAAACGCAAAGCTTGGAGCTTTCTTGAGCCTCGTGGATTTTTTTAATTCCTGCTCAGGCGGGATCGGTCATGCCACTTCAAGAGGGTTCGGGCAGATCAATATCGGAATCGACAACTTCAAGATCATCACAGCAGAGGATTATCTTTCAGGGAATTACGATGGAACGGTGTATTCTTCAGGGAAAACTGAGTTCAGCGCAGTAAAAGAAAAGGCGATTGCGAGCTGGAGCGCATATGTTAGATCGGTAAGGGGAAGCGGCTGAGGTTTTTATGGCTGAGTTCGATGTTTTTGAAAACAGGTGGACCATCTCTGCGATGCTTGAGCTTGAGACCCCTCTCAGGATAGGGGGAGGTCAGAACGCAGCTGCTTATTCAATATCTGCTGCGCCTGTGCTCCAGACTTATAATGCGAAAGCGCAGGCTTATGAGCCTTATATTCCAGGCAGCAGCCTTAAAGGGGTGCTACGAAGCACGGTCGAGCGGCTTATCAGGACATTCAATGAAGGAAAAAGCTGCATCAGTGTCGGAAGCGCAGGAGAACGATCACCCTGCGGAGAATGCGTAACATGCGGGATTTTCGGCTCAATGTCGGCTGGTGCCAAGATCAGGGTAAGGGATTCGCATTTATCAAAGGGCAGCAGAGGACTTTATGGTTCTGTGAAGGAACAGCCGCACTGTGCCACTCAATATGATATATATAGCGGGAAATTTAAGGTCAGAACAAAGCCAAAAGGATATGGATCGAAAAAAAGAGACGTAGCGGTTACGTCTCTCAGGATGGAAGAAACGGTCACTTCCGGTCTCTGTTTTGATGTCCAGATCGACATAGATAATGCAGATGAAAAAGAGGTCGGGATTGTGCTGTTAGCACTTTCAGAGTTCAACAGCAAAAGAATCCAGCTCGGAGGCAGCGCCTCAAGGGGCAACGGGTTTGCCAGGGTCGATAATATATCAGCAAGGAAAAAATCGATCGGTGAGGCGTTCAAGATATCAGAATCTGTGCATGATGCAAATGGACTTATGAAGGATGCAAAGAGATATCTTAAATCCATTGATTCTGCAAAAGATGTTGATAGGCAGGATTTCGATGTCTATTACAGGGCGCATTCCCCGCTTGTTGAAGGCAGGACGCCTGAAGGACATATCGTGGCAGGCTTAAAGGTCACTGCACTGACCGACTTTGTCATGGCGGGCGCAGAAGAAGAAACAGTGACGAGCGGCGGGATGCCTGTCATACCGGGCTCTACAATAAAGGGATACTTCAGGCACAGCCTGATCGAAAAAGGCGTGGATGCAAGAGTAATAAAAGAGATATTCGGCTTCACTGATAAGGATTCTCATTGCGGGAGGCTGCTGGTTTCAGATGCGTACTGCGACAGCCTGACAGATGCTAAGAAAATCCCGGCTGGTTCGGTACTGAAGATGTGGCTGGTGTTTGATAACATGACCGCTGATGAAATCAGTCTTATCAATGAACTTATAGCGATGGATAAGAACGTGGTCACGGGAAAGAGCAGTTCCAAGTGGGATGCTGCCACTAAATCAACAAAATTCAATGCAGTAAAGATGGAATTCGAGAGCCTTGATATTTTCAGGGCATCAGGTTATCTGGCAGGGATTTTATGAAGGTATGGATAACAACTGTCGGCTCAAGCCCGTTCGCTGTGATAAATACGCTGTGGGCAGCATGTGAACTTGAGGATTATGTTCCTGAAAAGGTTTACTTAGTGGCGAACAAGCTTGTTGAAAAGGAGGTCAGGGTCGTGGACGAATGGGTCAGGAGGATAATAGAAGCATACGACGCGGCTGCTGTTATTGAGCGGATATATGCTGATGAGGTGGATTTCATAAATTTCTCACAGACCCTGTCTTCCCTGATAACAGAGGAGAAGAAAAAGGGCAATGAAGTGGCTGTGGATATGACGCCTGGCAGAAAGTTCATGTCAGCGTTCTCGATGTTCAATGGTCTTGCAAAGGACGGCGCGGACAGGGTATATTACCTGCACCTTGGCGATGTGGTAAAATACAAGAACCGCTCATTTATTGAGATACCTGCAAATGAACAGAGACTTTATGATATGAAAGAGGTGTTCCTCAAGAAATGAACATACAACTTGCGCGCCAGAGATTGATAGTACTGCTCAACGAACTGCATTACGGCGGGGCAAAGGTCATTGAGGTTTCCTATCCGCCGCTTGACCTCATATATTCGATAGCGCTGGGTGAGAAGTGCAGGCTTTCGATATTGAGCAGGGCAGAATATGATGAGAAGCGCATTGAGGCTGTTAAAACGATGGGAGAATTGGGGAAAGAGATCCCGAACTACAATAAATTTATTGATACGCTGACCGCTTCTGGAACACTTCTACCAAAGAACAGTGATGAAATAGAGACGCTGATAAATGAGAAATGTAAGAGGGATATCTTCAAGGGGGATAAGATGCTGTTCATTGGATTTGATACCAATATCCTGATGTACAGACTGAACAGGATGATACTGGATATATATGGGAACAGAGGTGGAATTTGCATATCATATATTCTTTCAAGGGAACTTGCGCGAAAATGGGATACTAAATATGATTTTGAGAAGCTCCAGGATGCCCCTCTTCAGATGTCCTTTATGAAGAATTTCCCAAACCAGCCTGTACTTTCTGCGCGTGAGAGGCGCCTTGGCTCTGTTGAATACCGTTTTATCAGGAATAACCCGCACACAAGAGAGATTATGACAGAAGGCGGCGGCGCAGATATTGAGATCATAGACTCATATAAAAAATTTGAGCGAGATAATGATGTGGAGGTGCTGCTTGTGAGCGCAGATATGAATTTTGCAGGAGTGGCGCGCAATGCGCACATGAACGTGATCCCGGTGAAGAAAAGAACAGATGCACCTCAGGAAATGGAGATTAGCTGGGAGCAGGCGGCTGAACTGATATACACAAGCGCGGTGATATACGGCTATGTTTCTATGAACGGAATTGAGATTTACGGTATCTGGACAGGCAAGGCTGATGATGACTGGAATGCAGAGAACCTCTATATCGGCATGGAAGGCGGGCTTGCAAAAAAAGTAAAACGGGATATACAAATACTTCTATAATACAGTCGTTATTTTTTACTTAGTACGCTATATATAGAATTACATGATGGTTATATATGAGGTATAGTCATCAAAATATTTTGCATAACTGGCTTTGGCAAAAAATTAAAAAAATATAATGAATTGATTAAAATCGAATCAAAAGAAAATGATAATGCCAAAGGGAAAAACAGTATCATTAGCCCTCTTGACCTTGAACTTGTGGTAATTTCAGGTGAACATGATATTACCACAGGCGCTATACGTCTTTTGCTTGCGAATAATGCAGATATGATCATACTGGATTCTTTTGGCAACCCTGCTGGATATATAATGCCATGCGGTAAGGGCAGGCTTATGGAACGTTTTGATGCACAGAGCAAGCTCAACCCTGTATGTGCACTGAATATAGCAAAAATGATATGTGTTGCCTCTATAAATAATAAGGTCTCGCTTTTACGCAGTATCCAGAAAAACACAGGGATAGACATCGAAGCTGAAATCGAAACTATACGAAAGACTTCTGAACAGGCTGAGAAAAGCATAGAGATAAACTCGCTCCTGGGCAATGAAGGCTTTTCTGCTAACGAATATTATTCAGCCATTAAGAAAATAATCCCTAATGAACTCGGTTTCAAAGGAAGGAACAGGAATCCACCAATGGATGCTGTAAATGCACTGCTTGGCTATGGCTATGGAATACTTTACTCAAAGATACGCAGTGCTATCGTAAGAGCAGGTCTCAGTCCATATTATGGGGTGTTACATTCATCGTATAAAGAGCAGGAGGCACTTGTGTATGATCTTATAGAAGAATTCAGACAGCCAGTAGTGGACAGGGCGATTCTTACCCTAATCGCTAGGAAACAGGTGTCGCCTGATGATTTTGAGGTAACTTCGGAAGGATGTATGATCAACAATATTTTCAAAAAACGATACGCTGAGGTCATTCTGACCCGACTTGAACAGGAATATGCTTATGAAAACGAGAAAAAGAGCTTTTCTGAAATCATCGATGCACAGGCAGATAAACTGGCTGCTGCGATCTTTGAAACATGTAAATACTCGCCTTTTATCTACAGGTAGTCATGTCATCGAAATTAGTGCTGGTCGCATACGATATAACAGAAAACAGCCTGAGAAACAGGCTTATTGACATCCTTTTTTATTTTGGTCTCACGCGAGTGCAGTACAGCGTCTTTCTCGGATATGTCGGCGCCCGATACTTTGAGCGGATGGTCGAACAAATATACGATGAATTCGGGAAGGAAGACGTAAAAATACTTATAACAGAGTTATGCAAAGCATGCATTAAAAACATAAAATCCATAAACTACGAAATCCCAAAAGAAGGGCAAAAACATCTTGTGGTCTGAATTCCATATGTCATCGGTTAAGGAAAATGTCCATTTCAGGACACGGATTGCACGGGTGACACAGATTCGCACGGATTAAAAAATCTGTGAAAATCCGTTTAATCCGTGTCATCCGTGTGCGATTTTAACTAAAATCTTTAACCGATGACCAATGGTCTGAATTCTGACGCTGACCTTTATGAACAATGGCAGCAAAAACACACAGCCAAATTCTCGTATGAAAAACAAGGCATATTCTAACTGGAAAAGCGATTTAAAGGAGTAGAACCATACTGTTGGAAACAGAACCCCGAAAAGCAGGGTATGGCAACAATCAAGAAAGCTACGTATATCTCCCCACAGCACCGTAAGTTGGAAACAGAACCCCGAAAAGCAGGGTATGGCAACCGAAAATTCGTATACTGACTCGAACAATATCAAGTTGTTCGTTGGAAACAGAACCCCGAAAAGCAGGGTATGGCAACGTATATATACGGCTTAATGTGATAATATTCATACGGTAGTTGGAAACAGAACCCCGAAAAGCAGGGTATGGCAACTCGTGTTCTGGATTTCGATAGCTGTCTGGCTGTTGTTGGAAACAGAACCCCGAAAAGCAGGGTATGGCAACATCAGAGAACCTTCTGATACTGAGAGGTTATTATTTGTGTTGGAAACAGAACCCCGAAAAGCAGGGTATGGCAACATATTCCAGTATCTGATAAC
>JAWOKW010000396.1:0-2793 GCA_033854095.1 Candidatus Methanoperedens sp.
AAGAAGATACTTTCACTTCTAGGTGAAGATTATAAAAAAATGTATTTATGTTAGAGGGGTGTGCGAAATGTGGGATAGAAAGTAACTTTTATCTGAGTCCTGATTCTAATTTTAGCGATGGAGCTAATGCAGTTATTCTCGCAGATAGAAATCTCTATGGTGGAGCGCATGTTTCTTCAATAGAAGCAGTTTTTGAGAATCGAGGGATACTTCCTAATAATTCAGATTTCCTTTCAGGCGGTTGGAGCTACAGAAAACTAAAGACCATAAACGGCACCACCGCAGGGTACCAAATAAATTACCAGATGAAGCTTACGGTCCATAACAGCACCGGAACTGACACCCCAGGCAACGTCTATCTCAACGGCAGCGCCGGAAGCGATTTCGGCGATCTCCGGTTCACAAAATCAGATGGGGTTACACTGCTTGATCACTGGATAGAGTCCTATACCTCAGGAGTAAGTGCCACCGTCTGGGTCGAGATAGATTACATTCCACCCAGTCCGAATAATGTGAGTATTTACCTGTACTACGGGAATCCGGGCGCAGCAAGTGCAAGCAGCGGAACTGCAACTTTTGATTTATTTGATGATTTTTCAGGAAGCTCGCTTGACACAGGTAAATGGAACAATAATGTCGGGAGCACGACAGTATCAGGAGGCGAACTTAACCTGACAGGCGCTGCTCTTGTTGTGTCCAAAACAGGCTTCTCCTATCCGAGGCGCATGGTGACCCGCGCGAAATTCGTATCTGATCTGGGATTCGTCGGAATGGTGAACTCTTCAGGATTTTCATCCACAACGCTTCACGGGTCCAGGGACAGTATGGACATATACTCCCATACCGCCGGCCTTTACTTCGGTTCGAGGAAGGATAATGCATATTCGGAAGTGAATAAGGGCACAAGTTATATCGATTATGGGAATTTCCATGTCTGGGAATTCATCTGGACGAACAGCTCAATCAAACTGATCCGGGACGGTTCGCTTTTGCACACAAAATCGGATAATGTTCCGATCATTGACCTGTATCCTGCACTTTCAAGCTACCGCTCTTCTCCTCAGTCGCGGATGGTCGTAGATTACGCCCTTGTAAGGAAATATGCCAACCCGGAACCGGCATGGACATAAACATATGTGAAAGCAGTACTCTGACTGCCCGAAGCAACATCTATCTTACCGGATGCGTCACTTCTCATAAGGGCATAGATCAGCAACAGGACACCCAGCACATCTTGGCCCGACCGGCCGGCAGATATCCTGTCCGAACCTAACCAGCAGTTCATTTATGTGCTTCCAGTGTTTCCTGGGAAGCACCTCGCGAAGTCTTAGTTCAGTCTCCTCAGGAGTTCCTGTGCTTACAAGCCCCAGCCTGTTCGATATCCTGTGGACATGGGTATCCACTGCGATCGCATTTTTGCCAAAACCGTAAACGAGGACGCAGTTTGCGGTCTTTCTACCGACACCGGGTAGCGTGAGGAGGGTTTCCAAATCGCCGGGCACGATCCCTTTGAAATCGTTGCTGATCATCTGGGCTATTTTTTTAATCCGCGGCGCTTTCACATGATAGAAACCGACCTCGCGTATCAATTCCTCGATGTCCCGGCTATCGGCCTGTGCTAGAGCTTTCGGCGTGCCATACGCAGCGAAGAGCTTTTGAGATGCTCTTTCGGTCACTTCGTCGCGTGTACGCTGTGACAGGACGGTAGTGATGAGAACACGGAAAGGGTCGGGGGAATGGAACTTGCCAGGAGGGTAGCGTTTTTTCAGGCGCGAGATGATGAGGTCGATGGTCATGGAGTGTACTTAGGTGTGGAGGAAAATAAAGAAAGATAAGAGTTAAAGATTAGGGCTTATGGGAGCCAGTATAACTCTTTCTTTTATTTTGAATTAAATATGAGCATAATTATTCTATAAATTTGGAAAGGTTTATTTGTTCTGAAGATCATTTAAAATTCTAAACAGTTTGATTGGAATATTTTCAGTAAAATGAAGGGTCAATAAAATAAAATGGAAAGGGGACGATGGATTATGAACAGTATCAATAATAGCGGTTTGAAGGCGGGCAGGAAAAGAATAATATGAGAAATAAATTAAAATATCTCGTTTTGTTTTTAATAATAACGGCAGTATCTCTTGGATGCATAGAATCTCAAAAACCATCAGTTCCTAATGAGACAAAAATAGCCACACCTGAACCCACTCCTGAACAAAAGTTACCTACCTATGATGAGACAAAGCCTTTAATAATCAACGATACCTTCAAGACATGGTCGAGGGGATACTACTCCAATTACAATGGCACACATCCTCTTTTTAAAGTAATCATTAATTACAGCTACTGGATTGCATTCTTAAATGAGCATCGCTATTTAGAAGGTACATTATTTCCTGGTTTGGGAATAAAGCCAAAGACAATAGACTCTGATAATTTTAAAGAGTATTTCATTATCGCTGCCATGATGGGTTTACAAGGATATACAGAAGGCCCTGAAATTGAGATAAAAAATATCAGCAGAATAAATAACACAGTAAATGTCACTGTTCGGATGTATGAACCTACCCATGGAGCAACGACTCAGAGTGAACCATATCACATTGTTATAGTTAAAAGGGAACTTCTACCCAAAGGAAATGCCATATTTGTTTTTAGCAATACTGAAGGTAAGAAACTTGGAATCGTGGAAATAAAGCCTGCAATTAACTTGACATATATTCCCGTAAGTGTGAATGGTAATACAAACTTTACTATTCGATGGCTGGTATCTGGGGGAACAGACGGAGATATCAATTA
>JAWOKW010000397.1:0-3790 GCA_033854095.1 Candidatus Methanoperedens sp.
GGCTTAGAGTCTGTAGGGAAGGAAGAACCGGATTACAGCAAGTATTACCCGCCAGAGCCTAAGCCTGCTTATTCGTTCAATTTCCAGAGATATCAGGATCATGTTATCCTGGATGAGAAGGATTACCTAGCTAATCAGAAGCTGTTCAAGGATTGCCTTGTATTCGCCCTCAAGGATTGCAGGAACTATATCCATCCGTTGTATGCGAACCCTGACAAGGCACTCAAATGTGATTCTGTCCGCAATGGTGCGGGGATATCTGCGAGATCTCCCGGAAGGGCTGGACAGAAAATAGATCAGAATCTAATGGCAAAGTGCCAGAGATTGTATAGGGATGAAACTGGCGAAGAGGAGGACGAAGAATGAAACCCTCCTTTTACGTGTGCGGTGGCGGCGGTAATTTTGATTGCCAGTATTGGGATGATGTGAACGGCTGCTGGCAGGACATGACGGATGCTCTGTGTTGTCCATTTTTCAAAGACGATGGCGATGAAGATGGAACTGAAGACGGAGATTATTAAGAGGAGCATCCTGTATGAATCAGCAAGACCTTTCCGGACTACCTGCGGGTATTGAACAAATTAAACACGCGCTTGGACTGCTTTTTGGACAGGAGAGTGTGGATAATGTGGTGGAACTCAGGATACTTAACACTGGCAAGACTGGCACGGTGTCGGGGTACTTCAATGACTTCAGCAAACTGGCTGATACAGCGATCAAGTACAGCGGTAATGCCCCTGCTGTCTATGTCACGCTCAATCCAGTTACTCCTGTCCTGCTTGCACGGGCATTGAACAAGACGCATACGAATGTCAAGAATTCCACGAACGACACGGATATAGTAAAGCGCTGCTGGTTTCCCATTGACCTGGATTATGAACGTCCTGCCGGTATTTCTTCGTCTGATGCCGAACATTCTTTAACCCATTTGAAAGCAAAGGATTTGATTGAATCCCTGCAAAAAATGGGCTGGTCAGACCCCATCTATTCCGACTCGGGAAACGGTGCTCATCTTCTTTATAAAATTGACCTGCCGAATACCGAGGAATCCACCGAGCTTGTCAAAAACTGCCTGAATGCACTGGCATATCTCGTCAACAGGGATAAAATACACGTGGATGAGTCTGTTTTCAATGCTGCACGGATCTGGAAGCTCTATGGTACAAAGGCTTGTAAAGGGGAAAATCTCTCGGAGAGGCCTCATAGGATAGCAAAAATATTGAGCATACCGGAAGAGATCAAAGCAGTCACAAAAGAGCAGTTAATTGAAGTCGCCAATCTCGCGCCTGTTCCTGAAGACGAACTGAACGGGACCGTTAAATTCGATATCATAAGATGGATGAAGAAATACGTACTTTCGGTAAAAAACACTATCAGCGAGAATAATAGAACGACATACGTTTTAGATTCATGCCCTTTTGACCCATCACATAAAGATGCCAGCATAACCCAGATGAATAACGGAGCGCTGGCTTTCAACTGTTTCCACAATTCCTGCAAGGACCGTCACTGGAGACAGTTGCGGCTTAAATTCGAGCCAGATGCATACTCAAAAGAGAAAAAGTATAATGGTAAGGATAACGGCACGACATACAACCAGGCAAGCGCTCTTGTCCAGTACACAATCTCCGAGGATGTAGAGCTATTCCACGACGAGAAAAAAGAGCCTTATGCACGCGTAAATATCGGCGATAAAAAAATCATCGTACCGATTTCGAGTCGCGAGTTCAAACGGTGGCTCACTGAGAAATTTTTTGATGATACCGGCACCGCCCCAGGAAGCGATGCTATCACCAATGCCCTTAATGTGATTGAAGCGAAGGCATGCCATAAAGGAAGCAGGGAATTTGAGTTATTTAACCGAGTGGCAAGCCGTGACAGGTTCTTTTGGTATGACCTCGGCGATGGAATTGCTGTGAAAATCACCGAATCTGGATGGGAGATTATCAAAGATCCGCCAATTTTATTCTGCCGCCATACGCATCAGAAAGCCCACAATCCTTCCTCTATAAAAAAAGGTAGTGACGTAAAGAAGATTCTGGATTATATCAACCTGGTGACTGAAAATGACAAGGTTCTTTTCCTTGTACAGTTCATAGCTTCGTTTATTCCAGACATCCCGCATCCGATACCTGTTCTCTATGGGGATAAAGGAAGCTCGAAAACCACAGCCCTCAAGATGCAGAAAATGATTCTGGACCCGAGCGTACTTCCCATCCTGAGCTTTCCCCATAACAACGCGGAACTCGTTCAGAAACTGTATCATCATTATTTCGCTCCATTCGACAATATATCAGAACTCGGGGAATGGCAAAGCGATGCATTATGTAAGGCCTGCACCGGAGAAGGTATTAGTAAAAGAGCGCTCTTCACGAATGACGAGGATATTATTTTCAATTACCGCAGGTGTGTTGCGCTGAACGGCATTAACCTGGTGGCTGATAAGCCCGACCTTCTGGACCGTGCAATACTGTTGAGAATGGAACGTATTCCAAAAGAAAAACGAAAGACTGAGGATAAGGTATGGAAGGAATTCAACGATATCAAGGGAGATATCCTTGGAGGGGTTTTCGATACGCTGGTCAAGGCAATGGCAATTAAGCATACCATTCATCTTGACGAACTCCCCAGGATGGCGGATTTTATGGAATGGGGCTGTGCAATTTCCTGGTCTCTGGGGTTCGGGGATATGTTCAAGGAAGCTTATTTTGCGAATATCCAATCGCAGAATAAGGAAGCGATTGAAGCCAGCCCTGTAGGAGAGATACTTGTCAGGTTCGCAGAGGATGGTTTCAAGGTGAAATCTGAAAATACACTTGATATTGAAAAGGAAACGTTCTGGAATGGATCTGCCTCTGACCTGCTAACTATGATTGACAAGGTCGCGGAAGCTTACCATATTAATATCAAGCAGAAAGGTTGGCCTAAGTCAGCAAATGTCCTGACCCGGAGAATTAATGAGATCAAGACGAACCTTCAGGAAGAGGGAATTTTGTTCGAACTCAAAAAAACTGAGAAACGAAATGTACTGTCTTTTCGGCTCACTCAGGGAAATACCTCCAGTACCTCCATACCTCCAGCTTCAGTATCGGGAGACTGTCTAAACACTGGAGATATAACAAAAAGTAACCTCCATCCTACCTCCATTCAATTTAAAGAATCTTATGAAGCTGGAGGTACACGAACTCAAGACATACATACCCCTGTACACATACCTCCAGCCAAAAATGAGGATGCGGAGCTAATGGCTGGAGGTACTGGAGATACTGGAGGTATTTCCCTGCGTAACGGGAAAGGAGAGGTCTGTGATATTTGCCAGCAGCCTCTTTCTGGAGAGGTCGAGCCAGGCATAAAAGGGCAGAGAATAATCCACAAAAACTGCAAATTCCTCCCAATTCCGGTTCGGTTCCTCAAGGAGATGCCATTGTTTGTGGGGATAGATATGCGAAATTACGGCCCGTTCAAACCTGATGATATTGCAGAAATACCAGCGACTAATGCCTTTACTGTAATCAATCGAAAAGCGGCGGTAAAAATACTCCCCCATTCACACAATCCGTAATGGATAACTCCAAAAAGCAAGATACAAACACAAAGGCATGACAAAGATAACGCGCCATATCTCATCCTGAGGGCTCGGATTATCTCAAAATTCAATTAATAATTGCTTCCGTCACTGGTTTGTAACCTGGCTGCGGAGAAGAGGAATGCCACGGGAATACAATAAGGAGCTTCGCGGGGATTACAAGGGTGAGGCTATAGACATCTATGATCACATCGACCAGGAAGA
>JAWOKW010000398.1:0-14897 GCA_033854095.1 Candidatus Methanoperedens sp.
CGATTAACTTCCTGACAATCTGGTAGTTCCTGCTCCCCTTATCTGCTGTATCCCTGATTATCCTGAGTCCCAGCTCGCCGCCTGCAGGAAGACCGTCCTGGTATATCCGCGTCCTGCTGTAATCAAGGTTGAGAGCATCTATTTCCTTTTCCACCTCATTCCAGAAGTTCTCGATTTTTTTCTGGTTCTCAAGCCATTTTTCCTTTCCTATCCTTGCTATGCCTTCTTTTATCAGTCCCTCTCTCATTGAACCCATATCTGCAAAGGTGTGAACGATTTTTATAAGAATCAGCTTTCTCATCTTCAATGCTCAGATCTTATGTCCTTTTCTGTAACTGTTAATAGCAGTTTCAAAATGCTCCTGATTTACCCTGAAATCAGGTTTTTCAAGATTCCCTTTATCTGCGATATATTCCTCAATCGCGATCATGACTGCTTCCCTGCATACTGCAGCAACATCCGCCCCTGTAAACCCTGCCATCTGCTTTACCAGGTTTTCATAGTTTATATCCGGACCAAGGGGTTTTTGCTTTGTATGTACCTTAAATATTTCCAGCAGTTCAGACGCCTCTGGCGGTTTCAGTTCTATAAGAGTATCAAACCTTCCAGGGCGGAGCAGGGCTGAATCTACAAGGTCAAAGCGATTCGTGGCAGCCAGTACTGTAACTCCTCTCAGTTCTTCGATACCATCCATCTCAGTTAACATCTGGCTTACAACACGCTCAGTTACCTGTGTATCCCCATGCGTTCCCCGCGTTGGCGCTATGGCATCTATTTCATCAAAGAAAATAACACATGGCGCAGCCTGTCTTGCCTTTTTGAACATCTCCCGGATGCCGCTTTCAGACTCACCGACCCATTTGGACAGGAGTTCAGGACCTTTTATCGAGATAAAATTGGCATTGCTTTCGCTTCCGACGGCTTTTGCTATCATGGTCTTGCCTGTGCCTGGCGGTCCATATAATAAGATACCCTTTGGCGGCTTGATATGAGCATAGTTGAAAAGAGAGGTATACTTGAGAGGCCATTCGACGGTCTTTTTAAGTTCGTATTTAATATCTTCCAGTCCTCCGATATCCTCCCATGATACGTCAGGCACTTCTACAAAAACCTCTCTCGTGGTGGAAGGTACGATTTCAGAAAAAGCTGTGATAAAATCATCCATCGAAACCTTAAGATCTAACAGCATCTCAGGAGAAAGGGCTTTTGATTCTATTTCCGGCATTACTCTGCGGATTGCGTTCATGGCGGCTTCCCTGCACAGTGCGGCGATGTCTGCTCCAACATAGCCGTGGGTAACATCTGCAAAATGCGATAGATCGACGGATTCTTCTAAGGGCATTCCTCGTGTGTGGATATTCAATATCTCAAGCCTTCCATTCCTGTCAGGGACGCCTATGCTGATTTCGCGGTCGAACCTGCCTGGGCGGCGAAGCGCGGGGTCAAGGGCATTTGGAATATTGGTGGCTCCTATCACAACGACCTGCCCTCTTGACTTGAGACCGTCCATCAATGCCAGCAGCTGCCCGACCACACGTTTCTCAACATCACCTAAGATTTTTTCCCGCTTTGGAGCGATGACGTCAATCTCATCTATAAAGAGTATGCTCGGTGCATTGTTGCTTGCCTGGGCAAAGATCTCGCGCAGTTTGCCTTCGCTTTCTCCATAGAATTTGTGCATGATCTCAGGGCCGCTCACATGCATGAAGGAAGCTGAGGTTTCATTCGCAATGGCTCTTGCTATAAGGGTTTTCCCTGTGCCAGGAGGACCGTGGAGCAGTACTCCCTTTGGCGGCTCT
This sequence comes from Candidatus Methanoperedens sp., assembly GCA_033854095.1. Lineage (GTDB taxonomy): Archaea > Halobacteriota > Methanosarcinia > Methanosarcinales > Methanoperedenaceae > Methanoperedens. Next base: position 1,800 of record JAWOKW010000398.1, read on the forward strand.
ATGCCGAGGTGCTCGAACAGTTCAGGATACTTGAGTGGAAGCTCGATCATCTCCCTTATTTTCTTAAGTTCCTTTCCCAGCCCGCCCACGTCTTCGTAAGAGATTCTCATCTCAGGTTTCAGTTCTGCTCCTGTTTTTGAGACCTCTTCAATTTTCCCAAGCTGTATAATTGTCTTGGGATTTACGAGCACTGCGCCTTCAGGGTGAGTACCAACGACTATGTAATCATGGTAGTGAGTCCCGAAATAGGTTACACGCACAATGTCACCCTTTAAAACAGGCAGACCTTCAAGTAATCTTCCCATATACTTCGTATCCCTGTGGGTCGGGATTGCACGGTTCGATGAGATCGTGATAGATGAAGCGATGGTAGCGGTCGTCTTTTTTATCTTTACCTCATCATCCACGCCTGCCTTAGCATTCCCCCGTATTATGCCGTCTATCTGGATGATGCCCTTGCCGCGATGTTCTGGAAATGCTGGTAAGAGCTTGGCTACAGTTGTCCTTTTACCAGCGATTTCAATGATATCCCCAACATCTGCATCGAGCAGCTTCATGTCGCCCGGGTCTATCCTGGCGACTCCTCTCCCCACATCTTTTGAAAAAGCTTCTGTAACTTTCAATGTTAAATCTGTTGACATACCGCACTCCCATCTTTATAATATGCACTTAATCCTGATAAAGTTTATTATGCTTTCATCCCTTCCACATATCCAGAAATTATCGCAGGAACAGCACCAATCGCAGTACAGGTCTCAAATGAAACGCCAATAGATGTCAGGTCAAAATGATACTGCGCCCTTTCAAACAATCCCTGGGGAAGCCCTTTATGTCCGAGTCCTATAAGGAAAAGAAAGGATTTCTTTTTATTAACGTACTCTGCAAGCGCACGCAAATGTATCTGCTTTTCACAGGCAGGATGTGAAGTCGCAACAACAACTGTGCCGAATTGGGGCTGGAACCCTTTTTCTGGCAGGTCGAACACGAAGAATCTGCCTTTTCTGAACAGCTCTTCAAGATATTTCCCTGAACTGCCAATTGTGGTCTTATCCTTCACGAAATTGACAAGTTCTTCTGAACCCATCTTGAAAGGATAGTCAAACAGCGCCAGATTGAACCCGAAAGCATATGCAGCAGGTGCAGCCCTGGCAATACTTCTATAATGCGCCTCGTGAAGCTTTATTTTATCATAGGTATTAACAATTCCTAATGTCAGCATTAGAAATCCAGATACGTGTACCTGTTCATAACATCTTTATAATTATTCAGGATGTCCTCGGCATCAGATTTTGATATTCTGTTCTCCCTCTGCGCCTGGGAAACTTCGTATTCAAAACTATCAAAAAGGCTGTTGATATTATATTTGACCACACCGAGCACATCGCAATTCCTATCCCCATTCACGATCTGTTTTATATGCCATTCTCCTTTATCATCCACTATTATATGAGCCTCATTGGCTGTGCCGAACAGGTTATGATAATCCCCTATCGTGTCCTGATACGCTCCGAGCAGAAGGATCGCCAGGTGATATGAGCCATTGTTCAATTCGTGGAGTTCAAGTATCTCCTTGACGTCCTTCAGGTCCACGAACTTATCGATTTCGCCGTCAGAGTCGCATGTGATGTCCACGATCGTTCCATATTCTATGGGCTTCTCATTCAACCTGCTCACAGGGACGATTGGAAATAGTTGCTTTATAGCCCAGAAATCTGGAACAGACTGGAATGTTGAGAAATTGCCGATATATTTCTTAGATAAGAGTTTATTTAAATCATCGAAGTCGTCGGATTTATTTTCGGTCTCGCGAGCGAATCCTGAAGCTTTTTCGCATATCTGCCAGAAAAGAATTTCTCCTTTTGATTTATCTTCAAGATCGATTTCGCCCAGATTGAACAGCGAAAGAAGTTCTTCACGGTGCTGAAGAGCATCATGATAATATTCTATGTAGTTTTTAATATTGATTTCCTTTAATCCATCATACAGTTCTTTTATTATATGAGGTTCGCTTCCGCGGATTTCAACCTGATTTTTATAGCTGCCGTTCTTATTTCCCTTGATATTTATCACTAAAAGCGAATGATATGCGCTGATCGCCCGCCCGCTTTCTGACAGGATTATGGGGTGAGTAACGTTTTCTTCATCGCATACTTCTTTAAGGGAATAGACCACGTTGTTGGCATATTCCTGGATCGAATAATTGGCGCTGGCGTCAGATGAGGTCTTGCTTCCATCATAATCCACACCAAGACCGCCACCGATATTGAAGTATTTGATGTTTATATGCTTCTGTTTTATTTTGGCATATACTCTGGCAGCTTCTTTTACGGCTTTCTGAATTCTTCTGATCTCTGTTATCTGCGAACCTATGTGGAAATGGAGCATCTGCAGCTGTTCAAGCAGGTCGTGCTCTGCGATTGTTTTGACACATTCAAGCATTTCTGTGGTCGTGAGACCGAACTTGGAGGTTTCCCCGCCAGACTCAGCCCATTTTCCGCTGCCCTTTGAATACAGTTTTACCCTTATGCCAATCTGCGGTTTTACGTTCAATTGTTTTGAAAGCTCTAATAATCGTTTTGTCTCGTTGAACTCATCAATGACAATAATCACTTTATTTTTCAGTTTGATGGCATTTAATGCAAGCTTGAGATATTCATCATCCTTGAAACCATTGCAAATTAAAAGAGCATCAGGGCTCAGCTCAAAGGAAAGTGCAGCAAGGAGTTCTGCTTTTGTTCCAACTTCCAGACCCATATTGTATTTTTTACCCGATTTAACGATTTCTTCGATCACTTCTTTTCGCTGGTTCACTTTCATCGGGAAAACACCCTGATAAACACTGGTGTATTTGTATTCAGAAATTGAATTGGAAAAAGCCTCGTTTAATGCTTTTATCTGTCCTTCAAGGATCTGTGGGAACCTGAACAATATGGGAAACTTTAACTTTTTAGCAGCAAGCTGGTCAACAACGTTCTTTAAATCAATGATCTGGGCATCATTTTTTGTAGGTTTAACTATTAAATCTCCGCTTTTATTAAAAGAGAAATATCCACTCCCCCAGCGTTCTATTCCATAAAGATCGATAGCATCCTCAATTTTCCACATTTAAGTTAATCTCACGTCCTTCGAGACTATAAGTTCCTTTAATCAATACTTGATTAGGTTTAAAGGTTTCCATCAATACTAAAAAAGGTTTCAGGCAATGATATATTTAATATCAGTGCCTTTTTATTTTATACTACAAATCTACACTATTAAAATCTACACTAGTATATAGTTCTAATATCTCTTTGGTTTATGGTTCTGATAGCAATCCCTGCAATATACAGGTCTATCGCCTGAGGGCACGAAGGGTACTTCGGTTTCCTGACCGCAGTCTGCGCAAGTTGCTTTGTGCATCTCTCTCGGACCGCTTGGTCTGAAGCCGCCTCTTCCGCCTCTAAAGCCGCCTCTTCTTTCGTTATTCATATTTATATCTCCACAGCAATTGCTGAGACAGGAGCGTTTCTATTTTGTTCTGTAAACAATCTTGTCCCTCTGCTTATATCAATCAACCTAAAAGAAGCACACAGACGGGATAACCCCGGTATTTACTTAATAAGCCAACTGATAGGATGTTATTACGACCTGTTCGTATATATACTCTTGGTCACAGTTTTTGCTTGATTTAAAATAACGAATACCACAAGTAATATAAATCCAAAGTTCCATCAGTCAACCGATGAAAGTATACAGGTCATACGAGGATCTGCCCAAGATCAAACTGCCGCTGGGGCAGGATGTATTTATAAGCGACAGCACGATCCGGGATGGCTCACAGATGCCTGGCATTGTGATGAAGAAAAAGCATAAACTTCAGATCTTTGAGTATCTTCACCAGATCGGGATTGAAAAGCTTGAGACATTTGTGTACAATGAGCGCGACAGGGAAGCTGTAAGGGGCATGCTCGATAGGGGCTATGAATTCCCCGAAGTTACAGGATGGGCGCGCGCAAATCCAAAAGATATCGATTCTGTGCTTGAAATGGATGGGATAAAGGAAACAGGCATATTGATGTCTGTCTCAGATTCGCATGTCATCGATAAGATGGGTCTTAAAGGCCGCGAAGAGGCTGAAACGAAATATCTTGATGCACTGCAGTATGCTGTGGATCATGGTCTTCGCACAAGAGCACACATCGAAGATATGACACGTGCGGATAATGAAGGTTTTGTCTTTCCGCTCATTGAAAAACTGCTTAAGATAGACCCTGAATGCACAATCCGCCTCTGCGACACCCTTGGATACGGTCTGCCTTTTCCAGAAGTGGATGAGCCGTATGGCATACCGTATATCGTCAAGTACCTACGCCAGATAGGGACAAAAAATATCGAAACTCATGTTCATGATGATTTCGGATTGTCTGTAGCATGTTCTCTTGCAGGATACTGGTATGGGGCTAATTGGTCAAGTCTCACATTCTTGGGGGTAGGTGAGCGTGCAGGGAATGCTGAGCTTGAAAAGGTCGTGGTATTCCTAATACAGCGGGTCGAAGGATTCCAGAAGTATAATTTGCAGTCAGTAACCGAGTTTGCGGATTATATGGAAAAAGAGATCGGAATAAGAGTGCCGCGCAATAAATCTGTTGTTGGGAAGAACATTTTTGCCCATGAAAGCGGGATACATACAGCAGGCATCATAAAGAACCCTTTTACCTATGAGCCCTACCCGCCCGAACTTGTTGGAGGTAAGAGGCTGTTGTTAATAGGCGATTCCTCAGGACTTGAGGTCATACGCTTTAAGGTTGAAGAGGCGCTGAACGAATTGATGCATATTGCCATAAAAGTTGATAAAAACGATCCCCGCGTCAGGGCTATCCAGTCTGAAATCCAAAAATTGTATAACCAGGAGCAGCGCGTCTCAAGCATTTCAGATGAAGAGCTCAGGAAGTATGTAGAGAAATATTTCATGCTCGCGCCCATCATCGATGAACACAGCACGGACGAAGCAGCCAGTCATACGAAGAAAAAGTAGTATAGAAAATAAGGGTTAAAATAATGCGCTTTCAATCCGCAGTAATGCTTCAGTTATGCGCTCCTTTGATGTAGCATAGGAAATCCTTATAAAATCATTTCCAGCCGGACCGAACGCAGCACCAGGGGTTGTTGCAACAGATGCCCTGTTGAGGAGGAGTTCTGCTATCTCTTCTCCACTTCCATACTCACTCACGTCTGCAAAGGCATAGAACGCCCCATCTGGCATGGCGCATTTGATACCGAGCTTATTCAATCCGTTTATAAGCATATCCCTTCTGGCTCTGAATTCTCTGACCATGTCTGCAACGCATGTCTGGTCGCCTCGAAGGGCTGCCAGACCCGCATATTGCACAAACGAAGCAGCCTGGCTCACGGAATGCGAGTGGAGTTTGAGCATCTGCTCATAAACTTCTTTTGGTGCGTTCACATACCCGAGCCTCCACCCTGTCATAGCGTATGCCTTTGAGAATCCATTGACTGTGATCGTCAAATCCTGCATGCCATCCATCGAGCCGATGCTTATATGTTTTTTATCGTAGATTATTTTCTCATATATTTCGTCAGATAGTACCATGATGTTCTTATCAACAGCAAGGTCTGCTATCTCTTTTAATGTCATTTCATCATAAACGCCGCCAGTAGGGTTGCATGGGCTGTTTATGATGATGAGTTTAGTCCTTTTTGTTATGTATTTTGCAGGTTCGAGCGGGGCAAAGCCGTTATCCTTAGAAGTAGCTGCCCAGACCGCTTTTGCGCCTGCAAGTTCCACGCATGGTTCATAGGATACCCATGCAGGGTCAAATATAATGGTCTCATCGCCTTCATCCAGCACAGAGAGCACTGCTTCAAAGATTGCCTGTTTTGCCCCAGGGGTAACAATGATATCGCCTGCTTTTGCGTCGATATTATTATCTTTTTTCAATTTCTCTGCTATAGCCCGCCTCAATTCAGGTATTCCCGCAGACGGGGTGTAATGCGTCTGACCGCTGTCAAGGGCAGCTTTTGCTGCATCGATGATGTGTGCAGGTGTGATAAAATCAGGCTCTCCAAGACTGAAGCTTATTATATCCTTACCCTGGTTTTTCAGTTCAGCAGCAAGATTTGATATCCTGAGCGTCGCTGATTCTGTTATGTCTTGCAGTAGTTTTGCGGTCATAACTTTTTTATTCCCTTAGCCTTTTAACCATTTTTACAGCAGCTTCGACAGCACGCTTTGCATAATCCACACGTTCATGTGCGTCAAGCCTGCTCAATCCCGGACCTGAGATGCCAAGAGTTACTGGCTTATTGTATTCAAGAGCGAGGTCAGCTATTTTTCTTGAGGCGTGCTGGATCACGATTTCATCGTGTTTGGTCGCCCCCTGTATCACACACCCAATTGTGACCACTGCATCGATACTGCCATCTGCAGCAAGTTTTTTCACAGCCAGAGGCATATCAAAAACCCCGGGTACATATATTATCTTATCAACCGAGGCTCCCAGGAAAGCGGCGTGTTCTTTTCCAAGTACTTCCATCTGAATCGTTAAATCACGATTGAATTCTGATACAACGAATCCCAGTTTAACATCGCTCATTTTCCCATCACGATTTCAATAGTGGAGACATTGGATTCTCCTCTATCAGATGAGACTTTTTCGGTACCTATCTTGATGCCATTTACCTTGGCATCTGTTACGAATCTGTTCCTTGCGACTTCAGCCGCATCTACCGCTCTTGATATTGCTCTTCCTCTAGCTTTAATAGTAACTTCTTTTGCACCGTTGCTGAATTCTGTAGCCACTGCGAGAACATAGTTCATCACTGGTTTATTTCCGATATACACGACATTATCCTCTGTCATATTGCCTCCTCTCGATTTTTATATGATGAATTACAATGCTTATACATAAACTTAACGAAAAAACTCAATGAAGGAAATGTCTCATCCCTGTGAACACAAGCGAGACTCCAAGCCTGTTCGCAGTTTCAATCACTTCTTTATCCCTTATAGAGCCGCCTGGGGACACGATATACCGTAGATTGCTCTGTGCTGAGTAAATTATGCTGTCGTCAAAAGGAAAGAAGGCATCACTTGCCAGGACGCATTCGCTCAGATTACGTTCAATGAACTCATCCTTGCTTGACTTCGGTTTTTCCTGTTCGTAAAGGATCTCCAGATTTTCCACGGCTTTTGTCAGAGCAAGCTTTCTGATAGAATCCACTCTGTTGGGCTGACCTGCACCTATGCTGAGTATCTGGTAAAACCCTTTTTCATGTTCACGTGCTATGACCACTGCATTTGATTTTGTGTGCTTGCAGGCTGCCAGAGCAAATTCAGCTAACCCTCTCTTCTCATCAGGGAAAGGATGGCGGGTCACGATGTCCCATTTTTCATACAACCCACGGTCCTTTGATTGAACAAGCATTCCCCCAACGATGTAATGATACGTGTTCTCAAGAGGCTTACCATTCTCCATAGGAAGTTCAAGTATGCGCATATCCTTGCTCTTGTTTTTCAGGAAGAGGAGCGCATCTTCATCATAACCAGGTGCGATTATCAGTTCCACGAATCTGCCTTTCAGGAATTCCACAGCTTCAAGGTCTGCCCTGCGCGTCATGCATACGATGCTGCCGAATGAGGATATAGGGTCCCCATCCCATGCCCTGGAAAGCGCATCTTTAAGTGTTTTCCCTGTTGCGAGACCGCATGGGTTAGTGTGTTTGATTACTGAGACCGCGATATTATCTTTAAATTCAAGCGCAGCATTTAATGCGCTCTCAGCATCCACATAGTTATTGTATGACAGCATCTTCCCATGAAGCTGCTTTGCATTTGCCAGAGACGGCTCTGCCACGTCAGGCTCTTTATAGAATTTAGCGCTCTGATGCCAGTTCTCTCCATATCGAAGAGGCTTGCCTTCAGTGAATTTCAGGCGCAGGATATCCTCACTTGCTAATCGGCTGCTCAGGTACGTATCAATAGCGCAGTCATAATCAGCAATCCTGCGAAAAGCTTTTACAGCGAGCCTCTGCCGTGTGTTCAGGCTCACATATCCATTTTCAAGCTCTTTCAGGACCTCAGGATAGTCTTCAGGATCGATTATAATAGTTACGTGGCGATAATTTTTTGCAGCGGCTCTAACAAGCGCAGGTCCCCCGATGTCGATATTTTCAATAGCTTCATCCATGCTGGCTACAGCAGCGGTCTTTTCAAAAGGATAAAGATTCACTGCCACGACATCAATGAACTCGATGCCCTCTCTTTGTGCTTCTTTTACATGGGATGGATTATCCCGCAGCGCAAGGATTGCCCCGTGTATCCCCGGATGGAGTGTCTTTACCCTGCCGTCCATCATCTCAGGGAATCCTGTAACTTGGGACACATCAGTTACTTTTATACCTGCGCTTTTTAAAACGCGTGATGTCCCACCTGTGGAGATTATATCAAAACCAAGCTTAGCAAGACCGCCTGCGAAACTGACTATGCCTGTTTTATCAGAAACGCTGATTAAAGCTTTCTTTTGCAGAATTCATCACCTTATGTCAATAGAAAAAGGAATTTATAAGCTTTTCCACAGATAGAATAAGATATATACACATAGTACAAAGACAGCAGTGGAAATGGGATATGAATGATAAAAACTAAAATCTCAGCTGTGAAGGTTAAAAAAATTCCCGATGCTGTTAAGCAATCTCTTGAATTATTAGGAGGACTTGAGCCCTTTATTCCACGCGGAGCTAAAGTATTGATCAAACCAAGCCTGTGCGGTGGGTCTGCAAAAAAACCTGGCAGCTTTACGAACATAGAAGTAATCAAATCCGCGGTCGAATTAATTTCAATGCGAACTGAGAATATTGTAATAGGAGAAAGTGATGGGACAGCCTGCAGCGCAGATAAACTATTTTTAGAAACAGGTTTAAAAGATTTTGCAGAAACAGCGAATGTTTCCTTAGTTAATTTAAGCCGCGATGATAAAGTAACCATGCATGTTCCTGACTCATTAAGCGGCATTGAAGGAATTGAAATGCCAGGAACGCTGGCAGATTCGGATGTGGTTGTAAGCATACCTGTACTTAAAACCCATATTTTAACAACAATGACAGGCGCTTTGAAAAATACGTTCGGTCTGATCCCTGAAAAGCGAAAGGTCATCTATCATTCAAAAGGATTGAATAAAGTTCTTGTGGATTTGAATAAAATAGTTGGTCAAAAGATCAAACTTATAATAATAGATGGAACTATTTCGATGGAAGGCGATGGTCCATTAAAAGGCGACCCTGTCCAGTTAAATGTAATAATCGCAGGCAGCGATCCTGTAGCAGTAGATGCGGTCTCATGCAGGATAATGGGGTTAGACGCTGAACGCATAGAACATATTGCATTGTCGTCAAAAACAGGTCTTGGAACATTGAATCTGGATGAAATACTTCTTTTGGGGGACGATTTGGAAGGACTGGCGAGAGACTTTAAGAAACCAGATATGGTCAAGGTGAAATATATAGGTTCTGAGCTGATTTCAAAAATAAATCTTGGACTTGCAAGTAAGGTGTGGTATAAAAGCAGGGGAGGCTTATAGAGGTAAGGATAAATATAAAAAGGCATATCTACCTCAAATCGGAGGAAACTTTTGATGAACGTTGAGCGTTATCTGCTTGAAAGAATAAAAGGCGATGGCGGTATCCTGCTGAGCCTTATAGACCCCGCGAGCCAGAGCCCTGAAAAGGGAGCGATGATGGCTAAAGCTGCATGCGATGGCGGAGCTGACGTATTACTGGTAGGCGGTTCGACAAGCGTTTATGGGAGATGGCTTGAAGAAACCATCGATGGAATAAAAGCCTGCCTTGATGAAGAAATTCCGATCATTATATTTCCAGGCGACGTTGGGTATGTGTCAGGGAAAGCAGATGCAATATATTTCATGAGCATGCTGAACTCGCGCGATCCATATTATATAACAGGAGCGCATATCAAATCTTCGCTGTTTCTTTATGAACTGAACTGCAAATCACAGGTTGAAATACTGCCTGTTGCTTACATAGTCATAGAGCCAGGGGAAACAGTAGCATGGGTTGGGGATGCCAAGATAATACCGCGCTCAAAACCCAAGATAGCACAGGCTGCTGCTCTCGCAGGACAATACCTTGGCATGCGGTTCGTTATTACAGATTCAGGTTCAGGGGCACAATCACCGCCCCCCAATGAATTCATCAGGGATATAAAAAGCGTCCTGTCGATACCATATATCTATGCAGGCGGCATAAAAAATGAAGAACATGCATATAATGTGATCCGCTCAGGCGCTGATGGCATCCAGGTCGGCACGGCAATAGAAGGCAAGAGTTTTGAAGATGTTAAAAACCGCATCGGTAGGATAAGCAGTGCCGTAAAAAAAGCTGGCAGGGAAAAGCTCGCATCAGGTTTGTGAGGTATTGCATTGAACATTATTGGCGGCACTGCTTCGCAGTTGCTTGCAGGGCGGGTTTCAGATGCTCTTAAATATAGTCTCCTTGTCTGTGAATTCAAGAAATTTCCTGATGGAGAATTATACACACGTATTTTAGGTGACCCTGGCACTGACGATGTTACAATAATTCAAAGCACTGTGAATGATTCAGATTTTGTTTCACTGCTCCAGTTGATCGATGCATGCAGCGATGCGCCTAAAATCAACATTGTCATTCCATACATGGGCTATGCGCGGCAGGATAAGAGGTTCAAAGAAGGCGAACCGATAAGCGCACGGGCAATCGCAGGTTCGATCAAAGCTGATACGGTTTATACAATCAATATCCATGATGAAAGTATACTTGAATATTTTGATGCAAAAACCGTGAATCTTGATGCAACCCCCGTTATAGGCAAATATATACAAAACATGAAACTCAAAAATCCTCTTCTCATCGCCCCGGATGATGGCGCTATCCATCTTGCTAAAAATGCAGCGCATGATCTTGGTATGGATTATGATTTCTTAGAAAAGACCCGTTTGAGCGGAGAGGCTGTAGCAATCAAGCCCAAGAATATCGCTGTGAAGGGAAGGGACGTCATTATTATCGACGACATTATCTCAACAGGCGGAACTATGGCTGAAACGATATCATTACTACGTGAACAGGGAGCTAACGGAGTATATACAGCCTGTGTGCATCCAGTTCTTTCAAGCAGTGCTTTGCTTAAACTATTCAAGTCGGGAGTGAAAGGGATCATAGCCACAGATACCATAGATAAAGGCGTAAGCGTTGTGAGTGTAGCCCCTGTGATAGCAGGTGCTATATAAAATCCAGTTCAGAAAATAGACTAAAGATCACAAAAACACCGCCCCTTTATCAGCAGGACTCACTATCCTCTGATAGCGCGCAAGATATCCTTTCATCGCCTTTGGCTGCGGCGCTTTCCACATTTTTCTTCTTTTGTCAAGCTCCTCATGCGAAAGCTTCAGGTTCAATTCCCTTGCAGGGATATCTATTTCAATGGTATCGCCATCCTGCACAAGAGCGATGGCTCCGCAGTCAGCGGCTTCAGGCGACACATGCCCTATACATGGTCCCCTTGTACCGCCAGAGAACCTGCCGTCCGTGACTAGCGCAACTGAATCTATGAGCCCCATCCCTGCGATGGCCGCTGTGGGAGAGAGCATCTCGCGCATGCCTGGCCCGCCTTTTGGACCTTCGTACCTGATAACGATGCAGTCGCCTGGTTTTATCTTGCTCTGCATTATAGCCCTCATGGCAAGCTCTTCGCTGTCAAAAACCCGCGCTGGTCCAGAATGCCTGAGCATTTTGTGGCTTACTGCTGTCTGTTTTATCACAGCTCCATCTGGAGCAAGGCTACCCCGCAGCACAGCTATGCCTCCTTCTGTGTGCACAGGAGAATCAAGCGTGGCTATTATCTCCTTATTGGCGCGAGGATTTACTGGCACATACCCTGCAAGGTTCTCTTTAAGGGTCTTTCCTGTGGCGGTCATTGCTTCGCAGTCAAGCTTTGATTGCAACCTTTGCTGTATGGCAGGGATGCCGCCTGCGCGCTCAAAATCAAGCAGGTAGCGGTTACCGCCGGGTCTTAAGTTTACAAGGTGCGGCGTTTCCCTGCTGAGCTCATCAAACCTTGTAAGTGAAAGCTGAAGCCCGAATTCAGCAGCTATGGCAGGCAGATGGAGCGCTGTATTTGTGCTTCCTCCGATTGCCATATCGACGCGTATCGCATTATCGAGGGACTTTTCTGTAACTATCTGGCGTGCAGTTATTTCTTTTTTGATAAGTTCAAGGATTTTCATACCAGAGAGCTTCGCTATCCTCGTTTTTTTTGCATCCACAGCATGGGCTGTGGCACATCCTGGCAGGCTCAAACCCAGCGCTTCTGTGACGCATGCCATTGTATTGGCTGTGAACAATCCTGCGCATGAACCTGCGCCGCAGCATGCGTCATCCTCAAGAGCTTTCAGATCCTGCTCTGTGAGCTTATTTTGCTGGTATGCTCCGACAGCTTCGAAAAGAGAAATCACATCTCTTGGCTCATCTCCAACTATTCCTGGAAGCATCGGTCCTCCTGTAACAACGATTGTAGGTATGTCAAGCCTCCCGGCAGCCATCAGATGACCCGGCACGATCTTATCGCATGTGGGTATCATGACCATACCGTCAAACTGGTGAGCTTCGATCATGAGTTCAATGCTGTCTGCTATTATCTCTCTGCTTGGAAGTGAATTTTTCATGCCAGTATGCCCCATCGCTATGCCGTCGCATATGCCAATGGTATTGAATTCGAATGGAACACCGCCAGCAGTCCGTATCCCTGCTTTTACAGCTTCTGCAAGGCTGTTAAGATGTATATGACCCGGCACAATCTCATTCCAGGAATTCACCACTCCTATGAATGGAAGTTGCATTTCTTCATCTGTCAGCCCGACTGCTTTTAATAAAGACCTGTGCGGGGCGCGTTCAAGTCCTTTTTTGATATTGTCACTTCTCATATTAGCCAGATCGCATCTAAATACCGCTGATTTCAGTTATACTTTTCTCCACAAAATCTATCCATTTCTCAAAACCCTCGCCGGTTTTAAGGCTTATCTTAAGTATATCAATGCGCGGGCTGATGGTACA
>JAWOKW010000399.1:0-14584 GCA_033854095.1 Candidatus Methanoperedens sp.
TGCACTTTTGCAAGGATGGAAGCTGCTGAAACAATGGGATACTTTACATCTGCTTCGTGTTCAGAAGTGACGACGATATCTTTTGAATATCTTTTCTTTATATTTTCCCCAAAGCGCGAGGCGTTGACATCAGCCGCGTCCACAAAAGCATGGTCTGGCTTCAATTGTTCAAGGACTTTCACGTAGCAGACTACCATTATTTCATTCATGGTCATCATTTTCCTGAGCTCATCGATCTGGAAAGGGCTGACCTCTAAGATATAGTACTTACTTGCAAGCTTTTTGATCTCAACAGAAAGAACCTCCCGCCTTTTAGGGGTCAGTTGTTTTGAGTCTTTTACACCAATGCGAGAAAGCGCATCAAGTTTTTTCTCATCCATCAGCAAACCTGCAACGCACATTGGACCAAGTACAGGTCCTTTTCCTGCCTCGTCTATTCCTGCGATCATCACAGAACTTCATCCGAACTTGCTATTTCAGCGCCGTAAATATTTTTCATGTATTTAAGTGCAAGTTCATGTGCGCTTTCATCTATCGAAGCAGTGCAGTCGCTGAGCACGATTGTTTTATATCCTGAAAAATACGCATGACCGACATTGTTCTGAACGCAGATATCCGTGCTGACTCCAAGAATGATAAGAGTATCCACACTCAGTTCTGTAAGAACAAGAGGCAGCTCGGTATCAATAAAACCGCTGTACCATCTCTTTTCGATCACAATATCTGTCTTTTCAGGTCTGAGTTCAGGTACTATCTCAGAACTTTTGCTTCCTTTCATAGCATGTTCTCCCCAGATCGCCATCTCTTTATCAGATAGTGTATGGGCATCACGCAGATATATGATCGGAACGCCCTGTTTTCTTGCTTTTTTTATAAAAGCGGCGGTGGTCGGCACGATTTTCTGGGCGCGTGCGCTTCCAAGTTTACCTGTGACGAAATCATTTATCATGTCCACGACGATGACTGCCTGTTTCATTTCCTTATTACCTCAAACAGCATAAAAACCCCGATTATCAACACAGCAGCAGCAACAGCTGCCCATATCGAAAAGTTACTGTTCGTATAATACTGCGCCATCCCGACCAGTATTCCAAGCGTGCCAAGACCCACAGTGAACTTACTTATATTGATATTCCATACAATCCTGAGCATATTTAACAGGAGTAGAATCCCGCCGCTGCCTGCATATATGAAAGCCCACATTTGTTTGCTGTCTATCCTATGGAGGCTTTCGAGTATCCAGCTTGCGCCGATCAGTATAAAAAATAATGCCCAGGATAACTTGACCAGTTTGAAGTCAATCGCACGTTTTGCAAGTACGGCTTTTTCGTCCATCACAACTTCTACTTTTACCATGGTTACGATTATTTAAGAACCTGACTATAATCTTTCCTCCTCGATTTATTAAGAACCACTTCAAGTATGCCCTTTTCATATATAACTTTTATACCCTTTTTATTAACCTTTGCAGGAAGTTCAATCCTTTCGTTCAGGTCTTCCTGCGCATTGCTGGCAGTTATTTCGAGAACATAGCCATCACAGGAAAGTTTGATGTTCTCCTTTTCCATCCCAGGCAGTCCTACGACAGCATGTATATTTTTTTCAGTTTCGATTATATCAACTGGAGTTCTTACTTTTTTTCTCACATATGGCATTTCAGAATTTAAAACCATGACTGGATATATATTTACTGATACATTGACATCTACAGGTCTATTTTCTGGAATATCCATTTCATTGAGTGTCTTTTCAAGCGCTTTTTCCAATTGTCTTAAGAACTCATCGAAATCATTTCTTTTTTTCATAGTTTATTTCCTTTTATTGATGGCTCTTGAAAAATCCATCATAGCTTCATAATCTTTTAAATCCCATGATGTAGGTCTTACAATATTAAAAGCTTTCTCGAAATGGTCGTTTTTAATTCTCACCATGGACACCAGTTTCTTTACCTCTTCCCTTTCCATCCCTGGCTTTATATCATCCCTGAGAGCAAGCATAGCAGCTTCTCGGCATATGGCTTCGATATCAGCACCGACATACCCATCTGATATTTCTGCCAGTTTCTCAACATTGACTTCAGTAGAGAGGGGCTTGCCTTTGAGATGGATGTTGAATATGGTCATTCTGTCTTTTAAATCAGGTGGCATTATATAAATAAGCCGATCAAGCCTGCCTGGTCTGAGCATGGCTGGATCTACCATATCAGGGCGGTTGGTCGCAGCGACCACGACCACGTTCTTGAGTTCTTCAAGCCCGTCAAGCTCTGTGAGTATCTGGCTCACCACTCTCTCGGTAACACCAGCATCAAAAACCGTGCCGCGTACAGGTACGATAGAATCGATCTCGTCAAAGAAGATGATAGCAGGCGCAGCCTGGCGTGCTTTTCTGAATATCTCCCGAACTATGCGTTCGGACTCGCCCACATATTTGCTCAGGAGTTCAGGACCTTTAATACTGATGAAATTAGCTTCGCTTTCAGTAGCTATGGCTTTTGCAAGCAGCGTCTTTCCTGTTCCTGGAGGACCAAAGAGCAGCACTCCCCTTGGAGGTCTTGTGTTTATGGCTTCGAAAGCTTCTGGGTATTTCAAAGGCCATTCAACAGCTTCAATAAGCTCCTGCTTTACTGAATCAAGTCCCCCTATGTCGGTCCATCGCACCTGTGGCACCTCGATAAAGACCTCACGCAGAGCGGAAGGTTCGATATTCCTGAACGCATCATAGAAATCATCTCTTGTTACAATAAGTTTTTCAATGATCTCAGGTGGTATCTCCTCCTCGATATTGATCTTTGGCAGAATAAGGCGGATGGCATGCATTGCCGCTTCCTTGCACAGCGAAGAAATATCTGCGCCCACAAAACCATGGGTAATATCAGCAATCTCGCGCATCCCTTTATTTTCTGACATTTCTTCTGAGAGCGGCATTCCGCGGGTGTGGATCTGGAGTATCTCAAGCCTTCCAAGCCTGTCAGGGATACCGATCTCGATTTCGCGATCAAATCTCCCGCCGCGGCGAAGTGCCAGATCAACGGCATTTGGTCTGTTCGTTGCTGCAATCACCATCACCTGACCTCTTGTTTTCAGTCCATCCATAAGCGAAAGCAACTGCGCTACCACACGCCTCTCAACCTCGCCTGTGACATCCTCTCGCTTGGGAGCGATACTGTCAATCTCGTCTATGAAAATGATGGTCGGGGCGGTCTTTTCTGCTTCTTCAAAAATTTCCCTTATATGCTTTTCACTCTCGCCGTAGTATTTGCTCATGATCTCAGGACCGCTGATTGAAACAAAGTTCGCATCAGTCTCATTGGCGACAGCCCTAGCTATCATGGTCTTGCCTGTGCCAGGCGGACCGTGGAGCAGGACACCTTTTGGCGGGTCAATGCCGAGCTTCTGGAAAAGCTCTGGATGTCGCAGGGGAAGTTCTATCATCTCTCTTATCAAGCCAATCTCACGCCTGAGTCCACCGATGTCTTCGTATGTGATGTGCATGGGCTGCGCTAACTCTTCTATTATTTGCTCTTTTACGACTATGTTCGTGCTACTTGTCACGATCACAGGTCCTGCTGGTTGCGTTGAGACCACGATGAACGATAGTGGGCTGCTAACTGTCTCAACACGGATGCGCTGACCTTTCATCAATGGTCTTCCCTCAAGAACACGATGCAGATATGCAGGTCCTCCAACAAGACGGAATTGATGCGTGGGGGCAAGAACTGCACGTATAGACGCTGGAGCAGCATATTTCTGTATATAAATCTTGTCATCAAGCCCTACACGTGCATTTGTTCTGATACTTCCGTCTATCCGTATCAGGTCAAGCCCATCATCTTCTGGGTATCCGGGGGCTGCGACTGCGCACGTTTTTTCCTTGCCGCTTACAAGTATGACATCACCGCTTGAAATTCCATGTTTTTTCATGAATTCGCGGTCTATTCTTGCAAAATCCTTCCCTACGTCCCTGTGATGGGCTTCTGCCACACGCAATGTTATTTTTTCATTCATGTTAATCTATGCGCTAAATTTATTCTACTTTTATGCTATTTTTAACATAGGTTTTGAGGTCTTAATAATAAGATTGACTCAGAACTTTAAAAACTTAACGAAAGTATTGAGGAATATCTATTGAGGGCTGCTTGGTGGAATTCTCGTTAGAATTCTTGCTGCAAAGGACTTTTCGGATATTTTAATCTGGAAAGACCTTTTTTGAGAAATTAATAGGCATTACTGAAGCGTCTAACGTAACAGAGATATTGTAGCAGAGAAAGATTTAAGTTTAAAGAAGTCATTCAAGGGGCGCACGTCCACGAGGTTTTAATAGACATTGCAGCTTATTAAAGAGTATTTATCTTCCATTGTCAATATCCCATGTGATGGGCTCGTAGCTCAGTCAGGCAGAGCACCGGGCTTTTATTCATCCAGAATGAAAAGACACCCGATGGTCGAGGGTTCAAATCCCCCCGAGCCCGTTTTGACTGGGAGGTAATCGTATGAAGGAGAAAGAGCCTACTGGAAGGGAGTTCAAGCCCTTAGAACATAAACTGGTACCAAAGCACGAAATTTTAAATGAAAGCGATGTTAAAAATATACTATCTGAATATAATATAGAAAAAGAACAAATTCCTAAGATTCGCGTTTCAGACCCTGCTGCTGTGGCAATTAAAGCAAAAGTTGGAGATGTCGTCAGGATAATCCGTGACAGCCAGACCGCGGGCAGGGCTGTTTTCTACCGTTTAGTTACTGCATAATTATCATCTTGAGGTAACATGTTAGACCGAAGAATATTATCAAAAGCGTATTTTACAAGTGAAAAAATCGTAAGACATCATGTTGATTCTTTCAATGATTTTCTTGATTATGGTCTCCAGAAGGTCATTGATGAACAGAGGATTATTGAGACTGATATTGAAGGCACGTATGTGAAGCTTGGCAAAATCCGAGTGAGCCACCCTGTAGTAAGAGAAGCTGACGGCGCTGTGGATAAACTCTATCCCACAGAGGCAAGGTTAAGAAACATTACATACGCTTCTCCTCTTTATCTTGGTATGACCATTGTAAGCCCTGACGGCGAAAAAGAACAAAAAGAAGCTGAAATAGGACTTTTGCCTATGATGATATGGTCAAAAAAATGCAACATTGTTGGATTGACAGAAAAGGAAATGGTCGAACTGGGAGAAGACCCGCAGGACCCGGGTGGATATTTCATAATCAATGGCACAGAACGTGTAATCACGACCCTTGAAGACCTTGCTCCGAATAAGATACTTGTTGAATTAGAAGAACGTTATGGCGAGAATATCGAGGTCGCAAAAGTATTCTCTCAGAGGCGGGGCTACCGTGCGCTTGTCGTAGTCGAGCGGAACAGAAAATCCATTCTTGAGGTTTCATTCCCATCAATATCAGGCAGGATCAACTTTGTCACCCTTGTGAGAGCGCTCGGTATTGAAACAGACCAGGACATCGTGAACGCTGTATCTAATGATCCTGAAATCGTCAAATTCATGCTTGAGAACCTTGAAGAGGCTGAGGTTAGCGATAAAGAAAAAGCAATGGAGAAGATCGGGACACGTGTCGCATCAGGTCAAGCCAGAGAATATCAGATAAAAAGAGCCAATTATGTGATCGACCGCTATCTATTACCGCATCTTGGGAATGATGAAGCGCATCGCATGCTCAAAGCCCAGTTCCTTGGGCGCATGGCACAGGCATGTTTTGAACTTGCGCTTGGCAAGAGAGAAAGCGATGATAAAGACCATTATGCTAACAAGAGACTCAAACTTGCAGGCGACCTGATGGAAGACCTGTTCAGGGTTTCGTTCAACAGGCTCACGAGGGATATTAAGTACCAGCTCGAAAGAGCCAGCATGAGGAACAGGGACCTGAACGTTGCCACTGTTGTGCGGTCAGATGTGCTGACAGAAAGGCTTGTACATCCGCTTGCTACAGGCAACTGGGTGGGAGGAAGGACAGGGGTATCACAGCTTCTTGACCGAACTGATTACATCGCCACTCTTTCACATCTGCGAAGGGTCATTTCGCCGTTATCACGGTCGCAACCTCATTTCGAAGCAAGAGACCTGCATCCTACCCAGTGGGGCAGGATCTGTCCCTCTGAGACGCCTGAAGGACCGAACTGCGGACTTGTGAAGAACTTTGCACAATTAGTCGAGATATCAACAAGTGGAGGAGATGAAAAACAGATCAAAAATCTGCTTTATGAGAAGGGCGTAACTCCGATTATTCCACAACTGGTAGGGATAGAAGAAGTGCCAACTACCTATGCAACTGAGCTTGAGGCACTTGAAGAGGCTGAAGAAGCAAAGATCGAACCTGAAGAAGAAGCGGAGGTGGATGTCTTTGAATAATACCAGGATTTTCTTAAATGGTGAACTTATAGGTACTCATGATAAGCCAAAAGAATTTGTAGCAGAACTGCGAAAAAAACGACGTCAGGGCGAACTCAAGAAACAGATCAATATCATTTATTCTGAAGATACGAATGAAATTTATATCAATTCTGACCAGGGAAGGACAAGACGCCCTGCTATAATCGTTGAAAATGGTATGCCTCTTGTAACAAAAGAGCATATCGAGAAATTAAAGAAAGGAGAAATCAATTTTGATAGCCTTGTTAATGCCGGCTTGATCGAATATCTTGATGCTGAAGAAGAAGAAAATGCATTCATAGCGATGGATGAAAAGGATGTGACACCAAAGCACACACATCTTGAGATCGACCCTGCATTGATCCTGGGCATATGTACAGGTATGGTGCCTTTTCCTGAACATAATGCCTCTCCAAGGAACACAATGGGCGCTGGCATGATCAAACAGTGTCTCGGTATGTCCACACCCAACATGAAACTGCGTCCTGATACGCGGGCGCATGTGCTGCATTATCCGCAAAAAGCAATCGTAACAACACAGACCGCTGAAGCCATTGGCTTTGACAGGAGACCTGCGGGACAGAATTTTGTAGTGGCAGTGCTGTCCTACGAAGGCTATAACATAGAGGATGCCCTTGTAATAAACAAAGGTTCTATAGAGCGCGGACTTGGCAGAAGCCACTTTTTCAGGACAAATGAAGGAGAAGAGCGAAAATACCCTGGTGGACAGGAAGATAAATTCGAGATCCCTGATGCAGAGGTAAGAGGCGCAAGGGGTGCAGAAGTCTACAAACAACTGGATGATGATGGTCTTGTCAATCCAGAAATACCTGTAGGACCGAATGATGTACTGATAGGAAAGACAAGCCCTCCAAGGTTCTTAGAAGAACCAACCGAACTCGGTATAAGCCCTCTCCAACGCAGAGAGAGTTCAGTTACGATGCGCTCGAACGAGAAAGGTATAGTCGATACCGTGATATTGACTGAATCAGAAAATGGTTCAAGGCTTGCAAAAGTAAGAACACGCGACCAGAGGATCCCGGAAATAGGGGATAAGTTCGCTTCAAGGCATGGGCAGAAAGGAGTGATTGGTCTCATAGTGCCTCATGAGGATATGCCTTTTACAGAGAACGGTACTGTTCCAGACCTCATAATCAATCCACATGCCATCCCTTCTCGAATGACAGTGGGTCATGTCCTTGAAATGATAGGCGGCAAAGTGGGCTCACTTGAGGGAAGACAGGTAGATGGTACCCCATTCTCAGGACAATCTGAAGATGACCTGCGTTCTGCGCTTAAAAAGTTCGGCTACTCAAACACTGGTAAAGAAGTGCTCTATGACGGCATAACAGGTAAGAGGATACAGGCAGATATATTTATCGGTGTTATCCTGTACCAGAAGCTCTACCACATGGTGTCATCAAAGATGCATGCGCGTTCAAGAGGACCTGTTCAGGTACTGACCCGCCAGCCAACAGAAGGCAGGGCAAGGGAAGGCGGCTTGAGGTTCGGGGAAATGGAGCGTGATGTGCTCATAGGGCATGGTGCAGCAATGGCTTTAAAGGAAAGGCTGCTTGATGAGTCAGACAAGGTACTTGAATACGTCTGCTCTCACTGCGGTATGATTGCTACCCTTGATAAACGGAAAAATGTCACAGTGTGCCCCAATTGCGGTGCAGAAACAGATATCTATCCTGTTGAGATGAGCTATGCATTCAAGCTGCTGCTTGACGAGATAATATCCTTAGGCGTGGCTCCGAGGCTTGAACTTGAGGATGCTGTGTAGGAGGAAATGATGATAATTGCAACTCCAAAACGAATAAAACAGATAAAATTCGGACTTATTTCACCCAAAGAATTCCGCAAGATTAGCGTTACAAGAATTATTACGGCAGATACATATGATGATGATGGTTTTCCTATTGAAATGGGATTGATGGATACTAAACTGGGTGTTATCGACCCTGGACTTCGATGTAAAACCTGTGGAGGCAGAGCAGGTGAGTGTCCAGGTCATTTCGGACATATAGAACTTGTTGCACCCGTTGTGCATGTGGGTTTTGCCAAGCTGATACGCAAGATATTAAGAGCAACCTGCAGGAACTGCGGAGCGCTGCTGCTCCCACCTGATCAGAAAAAGAAATATGTTGAACAGATAAAAACACTTAAGAAAATGGGGCAGTCAACCGAAGATGTCGTCAATGAGGTGTTCAAAGAAGCAAGAAAAGCCGGGAAATGTCAGTACTGCGGCGAAGAACAGCAGGAGATCAAATTCGAGAAACCTACGACCTATATTGAGAATGAACATAAGCTGATGCCTACAGATATTCGCTCACGCCTTGAAAAAATGACAGATGAAGATATCGAAGTTATCGGGATGGATCCAGCGAATGCACGCCCTGAATGGATAATCCTCACGGTGCTACCTGTACCGCCAGTAACGATGCGCCCTTCTATAACCCTTGAGTCAGGGCAGCGCAGCGAAGATGATCTCACGCACAAGCTGGTAGATATAATCAGGATAAACCAGCGCTTCCAGGAGAACAGGGAAGCAGGCGCGCCGCAGCTTATTATTGAGGACCTGTGGGAATTACTTCAGTACCATGTAACCACGTTTATCGATAATGCTGTATCAGGCGTTCCGCCAGCACGCCACAGGTCAGGAAGACCTTTAAAAACATTATCTCAGCGATTAAAAGGCAAGGAAGGGCGATTCAGGGGAAGCCTGTCTGGGAAACGTGTGAATTTCTCTGCAAGAACTGTGATATCACCTGACCCGAATCTTCGAATTTTCGAGGTGGGAGTGCCTCTTGAGGTAGCAAAAGAGCTTACAATCACATTGAATGTAACACCGAGAAATCTGGAAGAAGTAAAAGAATATGTCAGGCGCGGACCAGATAATCATCCTGGAGCTAACTACATTGTCAGAGCAGACGGGCGCAGGGTAAAAATCACAGATAAGAACTGCGGTGAGCTTGCAGAGCTTATTGAGCTTGGATGGAAAGTTGATAGACAGATAAAAGACGGCGATGTTGTATTATTCAACAGGCAGCCCTCGCTTCACAGAATGAGCATCATGGCTCATGAAATAAAGGTACTTCCCCACAAGACTTTCAGGCTCAACCCTGCTGTATGCCCGCCCTATAACGCCGACTTTGATGGGGACGAGATGAATATGCATAGACCGCAAACAGAAGAGGCACGCGCTGAAGCAAAGATACTGATGCATGTACAGGAGAACATCCTTTCCCCAAGGTTTGGTGGGCCCATCATCGGCGGCATCCACGACCATATATCAGGACTTTTCCTGCTCACGAACAGCAAAGAAAATATAAATAAGAATGAAGCGCTTGAGCTTCTTGGGAAATCCGAGATAAGAGAACTTCCTGCACCAGCAGGGACTGAAAATGGTGAACCGTTGTGGACAGGGAAACAGATATTCAGCCAGATACTTCCAAAAGGGTTATATTTGCAGTTCAAAGCAGAAATCTGCGAACACTGTGATAACTGCAAGGGTTTAGATTGCGAGAACGATGCATATGTTGTCATTAAGGATGGAGTGCTTGAAAGAGGCACGATTGATGAAAAGGCGATAGGTGCTTTCAAGAGCGTGATACTTGACAAACTGATGAAGGAATTTAATCCACAGGTAGCATGCAAGTTCATCGATGATGCAACACGCCTATCGATAAGAGGCATCATGCGAAAAGGATTCAGTTTCGGGATAGATGACGAATACATACCTCCTGACGCACAAACCCAGATCAATGATGTAATGACTCAGGCAAGAGATAAAGTAGAAAAGCTGATCTCTGCCTATAAGGCTGGAGAGCTTGAGCAATTGCCTGGACGCACCCTTTCAGAGACGCTTGAAATGGAGATCATGAAAGAACTATCCAAAGCAAGGGACTCAACAGGTGACATTGCAGGGCACCACCTTGGCATGGACAATGCCGGGGTAATAATGGCACGCTCAGGAGCAAGGGGTTCAATGCTCAACCTGACGCAGATGGCAGCCTGTGTTGGACAGCAGGCTGTGCGAGGCGAGAGGATCAAAAGAGGATATGCAGGACGCACGTTGCCCCATTTTGACAGAGGCGACTTAGGAGCCCAGGCTCACGGATTTGTTAGAGCGAGCTACAAGAACGGTCTATCACCAACAGAGTATTTCTTCCATGCAATAGGCGGGCGTGAAGGTCTTGTAGATACAGCAGTCAGGACATCACAATCAGGTTATCTGCAGCGGCGTCTTGTGAATGCCTTGCAGGATTTAGAGGTACAATACGATGGGACGGTCAGGGATACACGGAAAATGATAATCCAGTTTAAGTACGGAGAAGATGGGATTAACCCGATGAATAGCGATTTCAGTAGATCTGATGCAGTCAGGCGCATCATCGATTCTGTTGTCGGGACGGTGAAGGAATGAGCATTGACCAGAAAACCATTGAGGAGACTATTTCAAACCTTCCGCTGCCCCAAAAGATCATAGATAACCTGCAGCGTGAACTCCAGAACACAAAGGTCACAAAAAAGCAACTGGATGAAATCATCAGGCGCACCACGTCAGTATATGATTATGCAAGGATCGAAGCAGGCGAAGCTGCTGGTGTTGTTTCAGCACAATCGATAGGCGAGCCAGGGACGCAGATGAGCATAGCAGGGAGCGAAAGAGTAATTGTGAAAATCAGGAACAAGATTTGCATCATACCAATCTCTGTACTTGTAGATAGCATACTCAATCGAAAAGAAACACATGTGTTCAATGGTTCAGAGGTCTGCAATGTTGCGAATGAGCCAATGTTTGTTCCAAGTCTGAATGAAAATGGAAAGATCGAATGGAAGAAACTCCTTGAGGTAAGCAGGCACAAATACGAGAGGAAGCTGCTACAAATAAAAACCCGCTCAGGGAGGAAAATAACCGCAACTGATAACCATTCTTTTGTTATGCGTATCAACAGCAGGATCGTTCCAGTTCTTGGGAGCAAGTTGAAGGAAGGCGATAGAATCCCGGTCCTCAAGAATCTCCCAAGTGTTCCACAGCGCTCCTTTAATGTCGAAGAATTCCTTCCAAAAAGTGAATATTGGTATGGAAGCGAATTGAAAAAAGCTCAATTGAACTCTACCGCAGGTGGTTTTGAAGTGCCTGTAGGAATGGAACAGGTAAAAAACCATTTAAATGGAAACTCGATATTCGATATAGAGAACGGCTTTGTGTATCTATACCAGACGCATTCAAGATCGCGCATTCCAGAATGTTTTATCCTTGATGATACTTTCGGCTGGTTTGTTGGTGCTTATTTAGCTGAAGGCAATGCCACAAAGTATTATATCAGGGGATTCTCGCGTGGACATGATGTGCACATTAATTCTTCGTTACTTTCTGATTTGCTCACTAAAGCTTGCGGCTCGACATCAAAAGAGAAACGAATTCCTGATTTTGCTTTAAATGCCAGCGATGAATTCATAGGTGCCCTTCTCAGAGCATATTTCTCTGGGGATGGAAACGTTTCTATCGAAAGGAAGGTTATCAGAGCGAGTTCGATTTCAAAAGAGCTGATCGATGGCGTTTGCCTGCTCCTCAGTCGCCTTGGTATATTTGCCACAAAGCAGAGGGGCAAAAAGGATTATTCATTGTCGATTTCATATCGCTTCGCTCAGATGTTCGAGGAAAAGATAGGTTTTGATTCTGAAAAGAAAAAGAAAGCTCTTGCCGAATTGAGCAGTCTTTCTTTGCAAAATACGGAACGTTCTTATGATTCGGTGGACATGACCTCTGGCTTTGGAAAACTTTTTTATGATCTGGCAAAGAAACTTGGAATGCCTGTCCGTGCTGTGAACAATTTTACGAAAAAGCAGGCTATTGGAAGAAACACACTTCTGCGCTATTTGAAAAAGTTCGAAAGAATAGCGCAAGAAAAGGAAATCAATGCTGAAACTGAACTTTCCCAGTTGCGCATGCTGCTTGAGGAAGACGTTGTCTGGGATGAAATCGTTGAGGTCTCACAGGTCGAGACTAACAAGTATGTGTACGACTTTTCAGTTCAGGGTCTGGAGACGTTCACAACAGGTGAAGGTATAATAACCCATAATACGATGAGAACATTCCACTATGCAGGTGTTGCAGAAATAAACGTCACACTTGGTTTGCCTCGCCTTATTGAAATCGTGGATGCGCGTAAAAATCCGAGCACTCCTATGATGACCATTTATCTGGAAAAAGAATATGCACATGACAGGGATAAAGCACGTGAACTTGCCTGGAAAATCGAAGCCACCAATATTACTGTGCTTGGGAGCATGTCAACAGATATAACCGAGATGAAAATAATCGTCGAGCTTAATAAAAAGACACTTCTTCAGAGGAAAATCACCCCACAGGAGATTGCTGATAAACTTGAAGAGGAACTCGGTATCTTAGCTGATATCAACGATAATATTCTGACAATGAAACCTGAAGAGGCGTCCTACAGACAACTGCTTCAACTTGTTAAAAATGTGCAATCTGTAATATTGAAGGGCATTAAAGAGATAAAAAGAGTCGTTATCAGAAAAGAAGAAGGCGGGGAGTATGTTCTATATACAGAAGGTTCAGCACTTAAGGAAGTGCTTGCAATAGATGGGGTCGATGCGACCAGAACAAGGTCAAACAATATAAATGAAATCTTCGAAGTGATGGGAATAGAAGCAGCCAGGTCATCATTGATCCATGAAGCTATGGAAACGCTCAGGGAACAGGGTCTCACAGTGGATATACGCCATATCATGCTTGTGGCTGATATAATGACAGTTGATGGCGATGTTAAACCGATAGGCAGGCACGGCATATCAGGTGAGAAAGCAAGCGTACTCGCGCGTGCGGCTTTTGAAGTGACAGTTAACCATCTCCTAGATTCAGGGTTAAGCGGCGATATTGACGAACTTAGAGGAGTAACAGAAAATGTGATAGTGGGACAGCCCATACGATTGGGAACAGGAAATGTTAAGTTAATTGCAAAAAAGAAAGGAGAATAATTATGGAAATCGATATAAACAAAGCGCTGAGAAACGCTTTATCAACAGGTAAAGTGGTGATTGGCACAAAGCAGACCATAGATGCTGTAAACAGTGGAAAAGCGCAGGTCGTTGTAGTATCATCAAGCTGTCCTGCAAAAACCATGAACGAAATCAAAGGTATACCAGTGATAAAATACCCAGGATCGGTTGTTGACCTTGGAATCGCATGCGGTAAACAGTTCTCAATTGCTGCGCTTGCAGTGCTGGAAACTGGAGAATCAGATATACTCTCCTTAGGGAACAAGAATGTTTGATGAACATGGCAAAAAGTGAAGTTAAATTAAGCACTGAAGGAATAAGGTACATAGCACTGTTTGAAAGTATGACAGGTGCCAGAGCAAAGGATTGCTATGAGGATATTGACAACAACAGGTTGATATTCGTGGTCAGAAGCGGTGATATGGGGCTGGCTATCGGGAAAAGTGGAGATCATATCAACCGTGTAAAGAAAGCTATAGGTAAACATATCGAAATCATTGAACACTCAGAAGACCCAATAGAGTTCGTGAAAAACGCTTTTCATCCTGTATCGATAAAGAATGTCAATATATCTGTTAAAGATGACAAGCGCATAGCTTATGTAGATGTACATACTAAGGAGAAGGGTCTTGCCATCGGGAGAGATGGCAAAAATATCGAAAAAGTAAAAATACTCTCTCTCAGGCATCACAATATAGATGATGTAATCATACAATAGGTCCCCTGCAGGGGTCTTTTATTGGAGGAAAAAATTTCATGGGAAAAGGAATGTATGCTGCTCGTAAACTCAAGAACGAACACACAAAATTCAGATGGAGCGACCGCAATTACAGCCGACGAGCTCTTAATCTTGATGTAAAAGCCGACCCGCTCGGAGGAGCGCCTATGGCAAGAGGTATTGCTCTTGAAAAGGTCGGGGTCGAAGCAAAACAGCCAAACTCTGGTATACGAAAATGTATCAGGCTACAGCTCATCAAGAATGGAAAACAGATAACGGCTTTCTGCCCCAACGACGGCGCGATTAACTTTATCGATGAACACGATGAAGTTGTCGTTGAGCGTATAGGTGGGCGCATGGGCGGCGCCATGGGAGATATCCCAGGTGTACGCTGGAAGGTAGTTGCTGTGAACAACGTGGATTTAAGACAGATGGTCATTGGTAAA
>JAWOKW010000400.1:0-5669 GCA_033854095.1 Candidatus Methanoperedens sp.
GAGTGTTATAAATTTCTTGTCAAACATCAAGCTATCCAGATTTTATATCATATAGGCTTATTCGAAATTGCATGGAATCTTAATAATAAAATGGACTCTAAAAAAAATGAATACATATAAAATATAGTTCACTAAAATTATTTTATATACTCGAAGAAGACCACAATATTATCTTAAAATACTGAACATTTGAGTAATGTAATCATGCTAACTGCCATTTTCTCCCGTATTTTAAACATCGATGCTGTACAGCGCCAGAGCATCATATCATTTATCTGGCAGTTAGTGTTCACTGCAGTCGGCTTTGCCAGCACGATGTACTTCGCACATGCAGTTGGCGCCGATATTCTGGGTGCTTATTTTCTGTTAATCGCTTATTTTGGTATTTTCAGTACGATAAGCGACGGCGGGTTTGGCGGAGCTGCGGTGAAGCGTATCAGCGAAGGTGAAGAGCAAAATGAATATTTCAGCGCGTTCTTTGCTCTTCGTTCTGCATTTGTGATTGCAACATTGCTTTTTTTGCTAATATTTCGCCTCTCTTTTGTTGATCTGAATAATTCGGGACTATTTGTATGGCTTCTGCTGATATTGATAATATCCGTATTTCAGGGCGCTGTGGGCATAGGGGTTTCAGGTCGCGGGAAAATGGGGATAAGAGCAACATGCAATGCCATTACCAATATTTCAAGTGTAATTTTCCAGGTCGCAGCGATCTTTCTGGGATTTGGCGCTGCAGGTCTGGCAGCAGGCATGATCGCAGGGCTGCTTTTAGGCAGCATAATAGAGGTCCATTTTTTTGATCTGCGTTTAGTGAGGTTTAAATGGCAGCATATCAAGAGCCTTTTTGTGTTTGCTTTCTGGCTTTTTTTAACATCAGGCGGAGCTCTGGTGTTTTTACAGGCAGATACTGTTCTTATAGGTTATTTCATGGAAAACTCTGATGTGGGCATTTATAAGGTAGTGTCTCAATTTACCATGGCAGCAACATTTACTACTTATGCGCTGCGCACCACATTATGGCCAAAGGTGAGCCAGTGGGGAAAAAGCGGGGAGATGGGATTTGTGGAGGAGTCGCTGGCACGGGCGTTCAGCTACTCGCTGATACTGGCAGTGCCTGTATTAACAGGCGGTGTGCTGCTTGGGGATAGACTGCTGTATTTTTTCTACGGCGCCGAATTTGCATCTGGCTACACTGCACTTGTGATTTTGCTGGCAGTACAGGTGGTAAATGTATTCCAGTATTTTTTCACAATGTACCTTGATGCTCTGAATTATCCAAAAGAATCATTTAAAGTAACTGCGGCTGCTGCTGCGGCAAATATTGTGCTGGATATAGCGCTGATTCCTTTATTCGGCATAGCCGGGGCTGCAGCAGCGACATTGGGATCTATGATATTGAACGCTGTTCTGGCAAGGAAGGTACTTTCACGGATCATGAAAATACAGGTGGAACACAAAAGTTTACAAAATATCCTGAAGGCGTCTTTTGCTATGGCTCTGGTTGTGGGTGTTTACCGCTGGTTCGTACCGTTATCAAACTTGTGGCTTGTGTTGCTGTCTGTCGTACTGGGTGGTGCAGTATTTGCCATTCTAATATTGAAATTGGATAAAAAAATATATGATGACCTGAAGACAATAGTAACACAAATGAATCTACCATGGCCTTATTGGATGTGATATTCAAAAGAGATTGTGAACGACATTTATTGTGATATTAATATAGGTAGCAAATATGTATTTAATTCCTGAGTTTATAAGAATGAAGGCAGATGCTGAATCGTTTGGGATTATTAAATTTATGGAGTTTGCAACAAAAAAAGTAAAACCAACAGATAAAGTTCTTGATGCAGGTGCCGGCTCGTGTCCTTATAGAACATATTTTACTCATGCAAAATACGAATCGACAGATGTATTCGATAGCTCTTCAAAAGCTAAACATAATTTTTTTTGTAGCCTTGACAAAATACCAAAACCTGATAATTTTTATGATGTAATTGTTAATACGCAAGTCTTAGAACATGTTGAATATCCTCAAAAAGTTATAAACGAATTTTACAGAATCTTGAAATCAGGAGGCCAATTGTTTTTGACAGCCCCGCAGGGATGGGGATTACATGAAGAACCCCGTCATTTTTTCAATTTCACTAAATATGGTTTAGAATCTCTTTTTAAAAATGCAGGATTTAAAATAGTATTTATAGAACCAAGAGGAGGAATATTTTGGTATTTAGGAAATAGAATAAAAACAACTCCATATTATATTTTTTCTCAGTACAAAGGCTCCACAGAACCCAAATCGAGATTTTTGGCGTACATATTATTCCCTTTTTATTTGTTGGCAAAACCAATCTGTGAATATTTAATTCCACTATTATTTTTTTATTTAGATAGATTAGACAGAAAACAGGAATACACACTAGGTTATGCATGTTATTGTGTGCGTCTATGAAGAAGTATATACTTGAAAAGGTTAGATAAACAGATTATCAATGAAAATATTAGATTTAGGATGCGGTAAAAGAAAATGTCTTGGCAGCATAGGGGTCGATATCTCGTGCAAATCAGACGCCGATATCATCCATGATTTGAATAAATTTCCATATCCATTTGTTGACAACGAATTCGATTATATCATCTGTGATAATATACTCGAACATCTTGATAATGTAATAAAGACTATGGAAGAAATCTGGAGAATCTCTAAAAATAATGCTATAATCAAAATAGATGTACCCTATTTCAGGAGTATATACGGCTCAATCGACCCAACACACAGGCATTTTTTTACCTACCATTCTTTTTTTTATTTTGATCCTGACCATACATTTAATGAATTGTATAAGTATTCTGAAGCTAAATTCAAAGTTGAAAAAGTAGTGTTTGATGAAAAGTTTGATTATAAATTTATAAATAAATTTATTCGTAAGTTTGCGAATAAATTCCCTTTCTTTTATGAAGATAGGATATCTCATTTGATTCCCCTGAATTCTTTGACTTTCTATTTAAAAACAATAAAATGATATGAATGGTGAATTACTTGTTCTCTGATAAAGATATTATTTTAATAACAGGCGGACTTGGATATATCGGTAGTAATCTATTGAAGAGATTGAGTGCTTTTGATTGCAAAATATATGTCATAACATCAAATACTAAAAATATGAACGCTCAGAAAGAAAATTATAAAATTTTAACCTGCGATATCACTGATTTTGAAAAATTGAATGGATATGTCAATAAAACTAATCCCAATTATATTTTCCATTTAGCTGCCAATACATCCAGGGATATTTCAATAGAAACAATTGATAGTATGGTGAATGTTAATATAATAGGAACGCTGAACCTGCTGAAATCCTGTCTGACTCTGGATAACTTAAAATCTTTTGTAATTCTTGGAACTTCTGAAGAATATGGGAACAATAGGACTCCTTTTAAAGAAAATTTAAAGGAAGATCCGATTTCACCGTATTCCTTATCAAAAACATGTAGTTATTATGTTTGTAGAATGTTTTATAATTTATATAAAATACCGATTGTTCATTTAAGGCCCTCGTTAGTATATGGCCCGGGACAACCAGAGACTATGTTTATTCCATCAGTGATAAGTGCATTAGCAAAAAACAAACCTTTTGAAATGACACTGGGCGAGCAGACTCGAAATTTTATTTATATTGATGATCTAATAGAGTATTTAATCATGGCATCAACTTCTAAAAAATGTATCGGCCAGATAATCAACATAGGAGATGAAAATATTAAAATTATCGATGTTGCCCGAAAAATCGGAAAAAAAATGAATAAATTGCATTTAATAAAACCAGGCGCTAAAGAATACAGGAAAAACGAAATAATGAAATATGAAGTGGATATCAGTAAATCAATAAAACTTTTTAAATGGGAACCGCAGATCAATCTGGATGCTGGATTGGATAAAATAATTAATAGCTATGAAAATACATTATCACTCTGACTGCTATTTTTTTGCTGGTTGTGAGAATATCCTGGTTAATTTATTAAGCAATAAAACATTTATATCAGAGAATGAAATAAGCTTTTCTTTTCCTTCGATGAGTTATTATAATATTGGTTTAAACAAAAGAATCAAAGAGAATGGTTTTTCTAAATATCCCATTTTTTTACCTGACCATCCTAAATTCAGCTATTGGTTACAGAAAAAAAATGTGCAGGGTTTTTTCAGACAATTGTTGGGTTCACCAATATATTTTCTGGAACAAATATATATATTCACATTGTATGATATTATAAGGCTTTACTTTATTTTTAAAAAAATTAGACCAGAACTGCTGCATATAAATAATGGAGGATATCCTGGTGCAGTTTCATGCAGGTCTGCGGTCATTGCGGCAAAGTTTGCAAGGATAAATAAAATAGTTTTTCATGTGAACAATGTTGCTGAAGATCCAGCATCTTACAACATGCTTAAAAGGACAGTTGAGCGAAGTTATGATAAAATAATCAACAAGAATGTTGATATTTTTATAACAGGTTCATATTATGCTAGAGTAAAACTTTTCGAAAACAGAAGAATAGATTCAAATAAAATTATAAACATAACAAATACATTTATTCTGCGAAGGATAAGTGAATCCTCAGATAGTTTAAAGAGAAAATTAAATCTGAAAGAAGACGATTTAATATTCGGAATCGTTGCAACATTAGAAAAAAGAAAAGGGCATTCTGTTTTGATAAAAGCATTTGATCTGTTAAGAAAATGCACCGATGAATTCGGTAAAATAAAATTAGTAATAGAAGGTTCTGGTGAAGAGGAAGCAAAATTAAGATATCTGGTAAAGAATTTGAATCTGAAGGAGAACATTTTGTTTATTGGCAATCAGGAGAACATATTCGATGTTTACAATATATTTGACGTGTTTGTTTTGCCTTCTATAGAATCTGAAGATCTGCCAAATGTTATCATCGAATCTATGAGTCTTGGTAAACCAATAATAGGGACAAATCTGGCTGGAATACCTGAAGAAATAGAAAATAATGTAAATGGATTTATAGTCGAAGTTAATAATGAAGAAGAGTTGTCTGATGCGATGTTGAAATTCATAAAAGATAGGAATTTAATAATAAAAATGGGACAAAAAAGTAGAGAAATATTTGAACAGAAATTTGAATACAATAAAACAATTCAGAAGATTTTAAAATTATATTATGAATAAATCAATATTCTGGCACAATAAGAAAGTCCTGGTAACAGGGGCAGGTGGATTTATCGGAAGCCACCTTGTCGAAGAGCTGATAAAAAACAAAGCTCATGTAAGAGCCTTTGTTCATTATAACTCAAGAAATGATTGGGGGAACTTAGAATTACTGCCATTCGATATGCGCAGCAAAATTGAAATAATGTCAGGGGACATAAGGGACCCTTTTATTGTCAGAAGCGCTGTAAAAGGGTGCGACATTGTTTTCCATCTCGCAGCCTTAATAGCGATTCCATATTCATATCTTGCCCCAAAAGATTTCGTTGATACCAATATACAGGGAACCCTGAACGTGATGCAGGCATGCAAGGATGAAGGCATCGGTAAAGTAGTGCATACTTCAACAAGCGAGGTCTATGGCACAGCGATCTATACCCCGATAGATGAAAAACATCCTCTGCAGGGACAATCTCCCTATTCTGCCAGCAAGATAGG
>JAWOKW010000401.1:0-10916 GCA_033854095.1 Candidatus Methanoperedens sp.
CGAGTTTTACATCTTTTATAACTATAGGGTAAACCACATAATATAATAAAACACCTATGTTTCCTGTAATAATAATCCCTGAAATACATTTCCATATTGAGTTAACTTTGTAATAGCCCACATCCAATTTCGCTTTTTTTATCAAATCCCGATTATATAAGTGTTCTATTATGAAAAATAGAACAGATAACATATTAATGAAGAATGATGTATAATATAACGAATCAAAAAAATCTTTTACATAAATGCTGATACCATATTGAACCACGATAATTAACGTAAAACCAGATATGCTCCCTATAAAAGACGATATAAACGTTAATATAAATATGCCGCTTCTTTTAGGCAAAGGGTTGTTGGCTTCGTCGTAATCCGATAAACATCTATCTACCGTCTTATCTTCCCTTAAGACGTTTATCCAATTATTCTTTCGTTCAATTTTTTCAGCAGTTTTTAATCGTTGTGTTATTAAAATTGCGATAATTCCGAAAATAGAACCTAATAATTGAGGGAGAAATGGACTTATGAATGAAACGACGCCTGATATATCCATTAAATCCTGTATAATATATTTTCGATTATAAGTAGGCTATTCAAACCGCCACAAATACCGCCGCCGTCAGTGCCGCAGATATGAAAAACAGCGTTGCGTCAATGTGCCTGCTTCTTTTTTCTATTGCTCGGCGAAGGAATAGGGCGCATGAAAGCATAGCCATTAATGCTGAAGTAAGCAATATAGCCAACAACCAGCCGATGGGAAGAGGGCACACCCTCAGAATAGCTTTTGGAATAACGGTGATTGCACTATTATTGCTGGCAGGAAGCGCTTTAGCGCAGCAACCTCTTATCCCGGCAGGCTATTACGGCAGCATAACAGTAAACGGTCAGCCAGTTCCTTCTGGCACCGTGATAGTTGCGATGCTAAAAGGGGAAAGGCGCGGCGAGCTAACGACCACGGTAAGCGGTGCTTACGGCGGTCCAGAAGGACAAGAACCCAAGCTCTGGGTAAAAAGGCTTTGAGGGTGATAACGGCTCAACAGTGACATTCTATGTCAGCGGCATTGCTGCCCAGCAGACAACACAGTGGGTATCGGGTGAAATAAAGAAGCTAGACCTGACCTTTAGCGTACCGACCCTATCTATTATTTCAATCACCACCGACAAATACCGCTACCTTCCAGGCGACACAATGAACTTCACCCTCAACATCTCCAACCCAACAGCCAGTCCAGTAACATTCGAATGGTACATCGGAGTCCCGCAGCAGAACATCTAGATAACCTATGCCAAAGTTTCCATACCTGCTGGATTTAACGGTGGATATAAAATCCCCATGCCTGTAGGCAACTGGGGTGCATAGCCCTTCGGTCTTGTGCACTATGTAGATCTGCTCGACCCTGTAAGTAAAGAAGTGCTGGCTCAGGATGTTGCGGTGGCAACATACAGCCAGGGTGCAGGAAAAGCTGCGCAGGTAGATATTGTAAAAGAGTTAAAGAAAGCAGGAGAACGTGTAGAGATTCGGAATTAAAAGCTTTACACTTTTATTTTTTCCTTCATTTGCCAGCTTTAGATGCATAAAACCACAGAGTGCACAGAGAACACAAAGCAAAAACAACTCTGTGCCCTCTGTGTTCTCCGTGGTTAAGAAAAGTTTAATTGGATATAAATTTTAAAGATGAAACTATAGATGGAAGTCACTGGAGAAAATAACAGGTATCTTTCAAAAGGAGCCGCTCTTAAGTTTGTAGTATTACTTGGTATAGTGAGCCTGCTTGCAGATACGACATATGAAGGAGCGCGCAGCATCACAGGTCCCTATCTTGCTATTCTTGGGGCAAGTGGAACTATCGTCGGGATTGTCGCAGGATTTGGCGAGTTGATCGGGTACAGCCTGCGTCTGGCCTCTGGCTATATCAGCGACAAAACAGGGAAATACTGGGCAATAACGCTTCTGGGATATGGAATTAATCTCCTTGCAGTTCCACTCCTGGCGCTTGCAGAGCATTGGGAAATCGCTGCACTTCTCATAATAACAGAGAGATTGGGAAAAGCGATACGTACTCCTGCCAGAGATGCAATGCTCTCACATGCCACTGCGAAAATGGGGCACGGCTGGGGATTCGGTCTTCACGAGGCGCTTGACCAGATAGGTGCTATGCTTGGTCCGCTGATTGTAGCTGGAGTTCTTTATTTCAGGGGAGGTTATCAGATGAGCTTCGCAATCCTGCTTATACCAGCCCTGCTTGCGCTTGGCGTTCTCGCTGCAGCGCGGCTGCTCTATCCACATCCACGTGCTTTTGAAGCAGACTCGATCAAACTTGAGAGTAAAGTTTTCCCAAAAGTATTCTGGCTCTATCTTGCCGCAGTCGCTTTGATTGCTGCCGGATATGTTGATTTTCCGCTGATTGCCTATCATTTCAAAAAAGTCGCTGTCGTTGCGGATGACTGGATTCCTGTTTTCTATGCTATTGCTATGGGAGTTGATGCGCTCGCAGCGCTTTTATTTGGGCGTTTATTTGACAGGGTAGGCATTCCTATCCTGATAGCCGCTGCTCTCATTTCTTCAATTTTTGCCCCACTGGTTTTCCTTGGCGGCTTTTATTTTGCTCTTCTGGGAATGGCTTTATGGGGTATTGGCATGGGAGCGCAGGAATCCATTATGAGAGCCGCTATTGCAGGGATGGTCTCGATGGATAAACGGGGCTCAGCATATGGGATTTTTAATGCAGGTTATGGAGTGTTCTGGTTCTTGGGTAGCGCATTAATGGGGATTCTCTATGATGTCTCGATTCCTTCTCTTGTTATATTCTCGGTGGCAGCACAGCTTGCCTCCATCCCTTTGCTTCTTCTGGTCAATCCTCAAAATGCTGAATGATTAACGCTCACTTTCTCCCCGCGTTCATTCCTTGTATAGACCCCAAACTCAGTATCCTTTAAAACCTCACCTGAAAACACAGGTCCGTCCCTGCACACGCGCAGCCCATCGATACAGCAGGCTCCGCATATCCCAATGCCGCATTTGATATAGCGATGAAGACTGAACTGGACTACTGAAGGATTTACAGCATCAAGAACCGTTTTCATCATCACCTCAGGTCCACAGCAGTATATTTGATCAAAAGTTCCAGATTCTTCAAGCAACTGAGTAACATAGCCGCGTGTTCCTGAAGAGCCATCATCAGTGGCAATTCGCAGTTCTCCAGCGGCTTCAAAACGCTCCCTGAACAGCAGTTCATCCTTTGTCCTTGCGCCAAGAAGCGTTGTTACATTGATGCCTGACGAGCTTGCTCTCTCAGCTAACGGCGCAAGGGGAGCAGCGCCCACACCGCCAGCGATGAGCAGAATGCGACCTTTCTTTATATCAAATCCACTGCCCGAGGGCGGGCGGATGCCAAGCGAGTCGCATACATCGAGTTCAAAAAGCGCTGCTGTTGCGGGTCCTACTTTCTGGACAGTTATCGCATTCTCATAGGACAGCGCCATCGGGATTTCATCCACTCCTCTTATCCATACCATAACGAATTGACCGGGGATCAATTCAAATGAGGTATCAAAAAAAAAGGTCTTTATAGTAGGGGTTTCTTCCACGATTTTTGTGATTACAACATTAACAGGTTTCATACTTCGTGTGCCATTCCATATATATCGTTCAATGTCCATTCTTTTTCTGACAAAAACACTTCCATGCATGAGGAGATCTCATTGAAAATGTTAATATTGTTCCCGACAGCAGAGCCGATCTCTACTGCCAGTGCGCCTGCCATGACGAATTCAACAGCGTCCCTCCAGTCTGAAATACCGCCAGCTCCGAGCACAGGGATGTCGAGGGCTTCATAGAGGTCATAGACGCATTTTACTGCCACAGGTTTAATAGCTTTGCCAGAAAGCCCTCCGAACCTGTTGCCAAGTATGGGATAGCCGCTTTCGATATCTATAGCCATTCCGCGCAGCGTGTTGATAGCTACAACAGCATCAGCCCCGCCCTTCTGCGCAGCTTCCCCGATGCTCGTTATATCTGTAACATTGGGCGTGAGCTTTACCCACACAGGCACGCTTACAGCGCTTTTGACAGCATATGTAATATCCTCAACAAGCGCAGGGTCTGTCCCGATCTCAGTGCCATACCCGTGGGCATGCGGGCAGCTCACATTGAGTTCAAAAGCATCTGCGCGGAGCGCGCCTGCTATTTCTGAGAATTCTTCAGAGCATCCGCCGAAGATGCTTGCGATAACTGGAACGCCGCCCTCTTTTGCTTTTTCGATCTCATGCTGGAAGTTCTTATAAGAAGGATTGGGAAGACCCATCGCATTCAGATAGCCGCAGTCCACCTCAACCATGGTCGGATTAGCATGACCACCTCTTGGCTCTATTCCAATGGATTTTGTGACGACCGCACCTGCGCCAGCCTGAGCCATCCTTTTGAGCGAACCGCCCGTAGTTCCCATGATCCCTGCGGCAAGCAGCAGGGGGTTTTTGAGTTGCAATCCTGTTATAGTTAGCATTATGTGTCCTCCCCAATCTAATACTATATATGCTTATGCCACACGGATTCCGCGGATAACACAGATTTGCACGGATGATTCATCCAGCAAAATACTACTCTGATGGGATATATTCCCTATGCGGAGTTAAGGTTATTACCCCCTCAGTCAATTCAGCACGTTATGAAGCAGAAACTCATGGAACAGGAGCTAAAACCCATCTCAAACGTCTGGAAATTCGGGGACGACATAGACACGGATGCCATCATACCTGGCAAATACCTGACAATAAATAAGCCCGATGAACTTGCAAAACATGCTTTTGAAGGCGTGCGCCCTGAGTTCGCTCATCGCGTTAAAGAAGAAGATATTATAGTTGCAGGCTTTAACTTCGGGTGCGGCTCATCGCGTGAACATGCGCCGTTAGCACTGAAGGGAGCAAAAGTAAAATGCATAATCGCAAAATCATTTGCGCGCATCTTCTTCAGGAATGCAATAAATATCGGTCTTCCGCTTCTTGAATGCCCTGATACGGATAAAATCGAAGAAGGGGACAGCATCAAGGTCGATTTTGAATCAGGTCTTATCACCAATATTACAAAGAACCAGATCTACCAGGCAACGCCGCTCCCCGACTTTGTGCGGAACATCGTGGATGCAGGCGGTCTTATCGGTTTTGCTAAAAAAATAGTGCAGTAAAAAATCAGTAATATGCTTTGCATATTACTGGCTTGACTCAAATCTTTTCAGGATGCTTATGACCTGATTCAGCAGGTTCTTTGACTCTGTAAGGTGTTTTGCACCGATGTCTGCTGCTTTGTCAAGATTTGCATCCAGTAGCGACAGGTTCTCCTGAAGCATATATATCAGGTACATCATTACGCACCAGTACACTGCGAGAGCAAGGAATGAGAATGTACTTATATACCATAGCTGGGTATATATCAGGTGAGTGGATTGATCCAGTGGTTCAAGCGTATTTATTGCGCTTATAAAATAAGCAAATATTATTACTCCAAATATCAGCGGTACAACTGCCGCAAGAATTAACACCTGTTTACTCAGTTTCATTCAGTATCCTCCAGAAATTCTTCTTCGACATTTAATGTAATCAATCTATTTAAGTATATCCAAAATCCAAAATTAGAGATATAGGTATTTCTTTCACTACGCTCACATTAGATTTATAACTCCATGTGGCATTATCCAGCGGATGAGCGATGTGCAATATGCAGTACATTAATCACCCTCTTATAAAGCCAAGCACAGTGGAGCAGAGATTATACCAGCTTTCTCTTGCAGGAGAAGCCATTAAAAAATCAACGCTTGTTGTACTTCCAACAGGTCTTGGTAAGACCATAGTCGCTCTGCTTGTAATGGTTTCACGCCTTCAGAAAGGAAAGGTACTGCTCCTCTCTCCAACAAAACCGCTTGTTGAACAACATGCTGCATTTTTTAAGAATGCCCTGAACATACCGCCTGATGCTGTCGTGCTCTTTACAGGCAGTACGCCTCCACAAAAACGCACGTCGATGTGGGAAAATGCACAGGTCGTGGTTTCGACCCCGCAGGTGATAGAAAATGATATGCTGGGGAAAAAAATAAACCTTGATAATGTTTCATGTATAATTTTTGATGAAGCGCACAGGGCAACCGGGGACTATTCATACGTATACATCGCAGAAAAGTATATCCAACAAAACAAAGAACCGCTCGTACTTGGAATAACAGCAAGCCCTGGCAGTGAACCTTCAAAAATCCAGGAAGTATGTGCAAACCTGCACATCGCTGCTGTCGAGATGAGGACTGATTCTGACCCTGATGTCAGACCTTATGTTTTCGATAAGGATATCGAATGGGTATACGTTCCTGTTCCAGTAGAGATAAAAGGATTAAAACAGTTGATGGACAAAGTCCTGTCAGATAGACTGAATAAATTATGTGAGCTTGGCTTCATATCGCCGTATCAAAAACGATTATCAAAAAGGGAAATGCTTGACCTTCAGTCAAAGATGCAGTCGCAACTTCGCTCATCCCCTGATCAGAAAATATACCAGGGAGTATCGCTGCTTGCTGAGGTATTTAAGGTAAGCCATGCCATTGAGATGGCAGAAACGCAGGGCGCATCTGCATTATCTAAATACCTTGAACGGCTTGAGAATGAAGCAAGGTCAGAAAGCGGCAGCAAAGCAGCAAGGCGTCTCATGGAAGACCTGAGCATGCGCCAGGCAGTGCATCATCTTGGAGGATGCGATGGTAATAATCCAAAACTTAACTTCGTAAAGCAGATCGTTGAAAAACAGATCATGGATAATCCGCAGTCAAGAGTCATCGTTTTCACGAACTACAGGGATACTGCTGAATTTGTCAGCGAGTCTCTTAAAGAGGTTACAGGTGTAAGACCTGTCAGGTTCGTAGGACAGGCAAGTAAATACAGGGACGCTGGTCTTACGCAGAAGCAGCAGGTAGATATTATCCAAAAATTCAAGGACGGCGAATACAATACGCTTGTTGCTACCTCTGTGGCTGAAGAAGGGTTAGATATCCCTGCTACAGACCTTGTGGTTTTTTTTGAGCCTATCCCTTCAGAGATCCGAAGCATACAGAGAAAAGGCAGGACTGGAAGAAAACATGCAGGGCGAGTGGTCATCCTTATGGCTAAAGGGTCAAAGGACGAAGCCTATCACTGGAGCAGCAGCAGGAAAGAAAAAACGATGCTCAGGACGATGAAAAACTTCAATGATGAGGCACAATCAAAAATAAAAGATGGTGAGCAGGCGAATGGACAAAAGAAATTAGTGGATTTCCCGAATGAGCCTGAGAAAAACATAGCAAAGGTTTTCGTTGATCAGAGGGAGATTCGCTCCCATGTCGCACGTGAGCTTGAAAAACTTGGGATAGAGGTAATATTAAAGACGCTTGAAATCGGGGACTATGTTGTAAGCGAGCGAGTAGGGATAGAGAGAAAAACAGTTGAAGATTTCCTGAGCACACTTATGGACGGAAGGGATCTATTCAGCCAGATATCAGACCTTGCGCGCACGTTTGAGCGCCCTCTCCTTATAATAGAAGGCGAAGATCTCTACACAGCAAGGCAGATGCATCCCAATTCAGTGCGCGGGATGCTTGCATCTGTAGCTGTCGACTTCGGGGTTCCTGTCATCTTCAGCAGGAATGAAGAAGACACTGCGGCTTTTATCAGCATACTGGCAAAGAGGGAACAGGCTGGCGAGAAGAAGGAAATAAACCTGCATGGAAGGAAAACAGCCCTTACACTTAAAGAACAGCAGGAATATGTGATCTCATCTCTTCCTGAGATAGGTCCGGTTGTAGCTAAAAATCTTCTCAGGCACTTTGGAAATGTGGAGCGCATTATGAGCGCATCGCGTGAAGAGCTGATGGAGGTCGGTCTTGTGGGTCCAAAGACTGCTGACAGAATCAAGGAAGTTGTGGGCGGCGATTATAAGGGTTAGGCTGTAAAAGCTTTCGGTCACTCTGCATCCCGTTACGCTAATTTATAGCTAAATGCGTTACGGAAAAATTAATATTCCCTACCATAATGAAAAGTGGAGATAAACCTCTACTTATATACTCCCACTACAACCGTATCACTGAGGACATCTTTGAGAACAATAGCACCAGCACCTATAATACAGTTGTCTCCGATAGTGATATCTCCTAAAATCATTGCACCCGCACCTATTTCTACATTTTTTCCAATCTTAGCACACCTGTCTTCCTGTCTTCGCTGTCCTATAGTTACATGTTGCCTGATTGTGCAATTTTCTCCAATAACAGTTCCCCTTCTGATAACAATTCCAAAAGGATGGCTAAACTTGGTAGTTCTTGGTATTGATGAAATAGGTACATAACAGAAAATCGCTACACTTATAGGAAATCTGCGAACAATACATAATAGAGTATTATAACATATATTAACAAAATAAATTTGTTGTAATATACTTTTAATATTAATTATTAATTTCATTTCATTTTATTTATATGTCCATATCTTCGATGCCGTGCTATGTATTATCCATTTAGCGTTATTTAAAGATTACGCCCTCCTTAAATTGCGTAACGCAATTATCTTACAAAATTGCCGTTACGGAGAATGCCAGTTATTTTTATTCAAACCTCTTATTTTAATTTATAGCAGGACTTTTATGCTTTCAGATAGTAATCTATATCTCAGACCCTTTAAAC
The DNA here is from genome assembly GCA_033854095.1 of Candidatus Methanoperedens sp. Classification (GTDB taxonomy): domain Archaea; phylum Halobacteriota; class Methanosarcinia; order Methanosarcinales; family Methanoperedenaceae; genus Methanoperedens. Next base: position 8,688 of record JAWOKW010000401.1, read on the forward strand.
TGGGGAGGAGATGAGCCATGGTAAATGAAGAAGATACAACCAGACATATCGCTATAGCATGTCAGGGTGGAGGAAGTCATACAGCTTTTACTGCTGGAGTGCTGAAAAAAATCCTGAAAGAAAATGAGAAAAAGTATACGATTGTAGCACTGAGCGGTACATCAGGCGGTGCTATCTGTGCTCTGCTGGCATGGTATGGCATGTTGACTGAGGGCAATGATAAGGCAGTCAGGCTGCTGGATTCGTTTTGGAAAGATAATTCGGCGAGTACATTCGGAGATATGCTGGTGAATGAATGGGTTGTTGGGATATCGCGGCTGCAAGATACGATTACACTGCCTGGAGTCAGCCCATATTGTTACCCACCATGGGCACAGATTTACTTAAAGAGCCTTCTGGAGAGACAGGTTGATTTTGATAAAATTAAGACATTTACAAATCCATGTCCTGAATTGCTTGTTGGGGCTGTTGAGGTACGTTCTGGGAGATTCTGCGTTTTCAAGAATGATGAAATCAGCGCTGATGTGATTCTTGCTTCGGCAGCCATACCGACTTTTCTGAGGGCGGTGCAGATTGATAAAAACATGTACTGGGATGGCTTGTTTTCACAGAATCCTCCTGTACGGGATTTTGTTGATGGTGTTGATGTAAAACCTGATGAGATATGGGTGATACAGATCAATCCAGAAAATAGAGAGACCTTGCCAGAGTCGGTGAAAGATATACAGGACAGGCGCAATGAGCTTGCAGGTAATCTTTCACTGAATCAGGAGATATATTTTATAAAAAAGGTCAATGAATGGATAGACAAAGGATATTTTAAAGGTAGCAAATATAAGCCAATTGTGGTCAGATGCATTAAGATGCTTCGCGATCTGGACGCCAGTTCAAAGCTGGATCGCAGCCCAGCATTCATAGAAGATATGATGGCTTATGGTGAAAAGCAGGCAGAGAGATTTTTGATGCAGATGCCATCTGATTGCTATCCTGAAGGCTCGTTGCAAACGCAAGTGCATCATCGAACAAAAAAACCGCTGCTCCAGTTTACGTCGCACACACGTATGGCGTAGCCATACGTGGATACAGCGTGAACCGATGTTTCGGTTCTGCGTATAATGTAAACTATACGAATCTTGTATAGCGCATAGTATGTACTAAGAAGTATATATAACTTACCAAGACAATACTAACAGGGTATTTATGGAGGAATATAATGAGCAATATAGAATCTAATATATTCAAAATTATTTTTCTTGCACTGGCAATAATGATACTTTATTGGTTTTATTTAGATCACAAAGAAAATCAACAAAAAGTTCATAATATTAAATATATAAAAGGACACGAAATAGAAATAGGAACGCTATTAATTTTTTTATCTGCTGGAGTATATTTTTTATTACCACTAAACGCTATCTTAGGACTACAATCTTCTTACTTAAGCACAGAACGCTCAATAACACTATCTTCTATGTACCAAATATGCTCAACCATTGGAATATTCATAGGAGACCAAGAATGTCAAATAATAAACTTTATATCTTTTTCTATTTTTTTCATAGCTTTTATAGGAGCAATTTTAATCATTAAAGGAATACTTGATAAATAAACCCAACAATTATCAGAAAAATACCTATACCCAACTGAAGACTATGATTGCGAGATACGGCATATAATATATATTTAATTTTCATGTTAACTACGTAGATATAAATAAAACAATATAAAAACTATCAAGAATATAACGAACTTATGTAAATTCTCAGATAATGCAACCTTAAAAAGCTTTTTATCCTCATCTAAAACCAAGACTGCATTATCTGACCATTTCTCGTAGTCGTTCCTCTTAGGAATTTTCCTGAAGTAATGAGTATCGTAAGCACTATTAACCCGCATATTAAATATAAAAAAATGAAACTTCTTAAATTCAGCAGCCCGTTTAATCTCTTTCCGCTTTAAGAAGTCAGATTCACTTAGATAATACTCAGCAATGAAAAGTAGTGGTAAGCCGCCAAGAAACGGAATAAAAAAAGGAAAACTCTTTTTCCGCATAAAAATATAATAATTTGCCATTTCCCTTATAACGTTGTTTACTCGACCATACCCTTGGGCCATCACCCACATGTCGTTAAAGTTATGACGGTTCGTCGCAAAAAAAGTATGAGTATCGATATCAAAATCCCGCCAATTTCGGCTGTTAAAAGATCGGTAAGCTTCATCGACGATTAT
>JAWOKW010000402.1:0-3524 GCA_033854095.1 Candidatus Methanoperedens sp.
TTGGAGGAATGGAGAGCACATGATAACTGCTGCCGCACACACACATCCGTCTTCCTGAAATGCGTTTTATCAACTCATCATCATCCACTTCGATATTTAATACAACATCGAGTTTTTTATTCGATTCCGTGAGTATCATCTGGAGGGCATCGGCCTGGGGCACGGTCCTGGGGTATCCATCGAGTAAAAATCCCTTTGAACAATCGGGTTTTGATAATCTATCTCTTATGATTGTTATCAGCAGCTCATCAGGGACAAGCTCTCCTCTGGACATATATGATTTGGCTTTTAAACCAAGAGCTGTGCTTTTATTTATATTTTCACGCAGTATATCGCCTGTTGATATGTGCGGCAGTGAATAATACTCTGCGATTTTCTTAGCCTGTGTGCCCTTTCCTGCTCCTGGGGGCCCAAGTAAAACAATGTTCATTATGAATCGATTCTCGTATGGTGAAGTGTATATTAAAGCTTATTCAAAAAATCAAAATTTATTCCTTGCAAGAGCCAGTAAAATCATGCTCAGGATGATGCTGATCGAAAGGGAGTAAAACAATGTATCTGTCGCAATACCTGTGAAGCCTTTTTCCCAGATATAGCGCATTCCACCTATAGCTGCTGTTACTGTGAATGTGACAGCAGCAGACGCTATTGCGCCGCCAAGAAGCGACCATGGATAGATGGCATCTCTTTCTTTTTCAAAGAACACAGAGAATATAACGAACCCGACAGCGAACATAAAAAGGACATAATACGGCTGGATCGGAAATTTGATCGAACCGCCATCAAAAATATAAGTGATGCCGTAAGCTATCGAGACAAGGATAAAAGCAATTCCAGCTACTGCTGCAAGTAATCTGGCAAAACCATTGGATTTGATGGTATCCCTCCGCAAAGAGAATAAAACTATGAATATTTAAACTTATTTAACAACCTGTTATAAAACTCATTGTCTCTGTTCTTGCGTGCCAATCGCTCAACAATCAATTCAGGTGTGCTGCGCGCTAAATAATTGTATCTCGGATTGCGCTCGACAATCAGGTTCAGATGTTCATCTAACCCCTTTGCTTCAATGCCGTCAACTCGTATGTCATGAGTAGTATTCTTAAGTATCGATTCAGCAAGGTGGCTCACGAACATGCCCAGCCCGCCATTGTCATCAAGCTCTTCAAGAATGCCAGAGATTATCTTTGCAGATGCGCCTGGCTCTGTAATCGATTCGATTTCGTCTGCAAGGACAAGCTTGCTTTTTTTACTGCCTACAGCAGAAAAATCTTTAATCGTGCTTTCAAAAGCACCTGCATCCATCGTACCTTTGGATTTTCCGAAATAGAAAAATTCATCCACGAGACCTGTATCGCATTGCTCTGCTGGTACTGGGAAGCCCATATGCGTGAGTATGACTATCTGCGCAAGCAGGTCGAGCGTGGATGTTTTCCCGCCTGAATTCACACCACTCAGTATAACCACGCGTGCATCTTTGAGTTTATCGATCCCTTTGTTAAAACGCGAAAAGCCAAGCGTGTAATTTATTGGCACCGGGGATTCAAGGAAAAGATTTGTACCTTCTGTAAATCCGATGCCTTTTTCATCATGGAGCTCAGGCATTCGAAGATCAAACCTGCGCGCAAAACATGCAATAGTGTAGCCCACATCAAAGTCAAGGATTTCACGAAGCATTATGGATACGACATCCCTTAATTTTGAAAGTTGACGCGCCCTTTCCCTTAATAAATCAAGCTTTCTGGAATTAATAGTGCGCTGCAGATATTTTTTTAATGAGTCCACAGCCGCAGGATTCACTCTAACAGGGTGACAGGGTTCGTCTGTAAAGAAATTGTTGACACATCGAGATTCCGCTGATGTGAGCCTGAGCTCTGACGATATCGAATGGATCGCATTAGCTGTGGCTGTGTTATATTTATCCCTGATCTCCTTCTCAAAAATATGATTAATGCTGCCGTCCATGGCTGTAAGTATATCAAAACCCCTTACAGTGATTGAACTTTTCTCAATAAGAGAGCCAAATTCAAGGTTCGCTCTTTTTTCTGCGCTGTTGATGACCTCACTCAGGCTGCTGTAGATCGACCTTAGCCTGTCTATTTCGCTATCTATCCCACTTTTTAAATCCATATCACTGGATATCCCTGCCAGTCCGATGCTGAGCTGTTCGATTTCCTTATCTGTTATTTTAGCGCAAAAATCCGGGTCATGCTGCCTGATAATTCTGATAACTAAGACCGCACAGTTGATGGATTCATGATTCCTTGCAAAGAAAGCCAGTTCTTTTTCAGGAGCCACCTGCCACGTTTCTATTCTCTTGACGTTCACAACCTCAGCATCGATATCTTCAGGAAAATCGATCCCTGCAAAACCTGAACTTATAAACGCATGAGAATATCCGCGAGCTATATCCAAAGCTTCCTTTGCGTCAGCAGCAAGCTGAACTGCAACAGGAAAATCCTTTGCGCTCTCAAATTCCTGCTGGCTCGCTGCAATGATGACCCTGTCCCTCTGTGCAGGGATATTGAAATTTGTTTTTATGGGTTTTATTCTGGACAAAAAGACAGCAAGCTCTTTTTCATTCAGTTTGTCCGTTATCTCAAGAGTACGTTTGATTTCTTTTTGCACTTTTTTGATGCTATCTTTTTTGAATGATGGGTAAGGAATATATAAATGCAGCCCTGTTCTTGCATGGTCTGTGTGTGCAAAACCAGAGATCAATTCTAAAAGCCTTTCATATATTTCATAAGCCTCTTTTGTCTTTAGAAAATCTCTTGCTCCTGCGCCGTCATTTAATGTCTCAAGCACAATGGATATGGCTGATCGCTCTGTCAATCCTTCTATTTCGCTTATACCAGCGATGTCCCCGTTCATTATGGCATCTATTGCCTGTTTTTCTGAACCAAAGTGCTCAATAAAACGGCGGGCTGTTTTCTCTCCGATGCGCGGTATGTCTTTCAAACTTTTTATCATCAAAACCCTTTCAGTCTCTCCAGTTGGTTCTGGATGATATTATATCGTTGCTTTGGGTATTACTGTAGGACGGAAGAATAATGGTGGATTTTAATCGGCTTTACTACATAGGCAAGAAGGAAAAACCATAGGCGTTTGTACCAGTTGTTGGCGCTTTGCCAAGGAAATATAAGCTGCTAATAGGCATGGCATTCGATGCATCGCACGGAGCTGTCCAGGGCGTAAAGGCACTGGCTCGTCAGGCTATAGAGGCTGGTGCAATTCAAACAGATCAGCTTTCATGCATTTCATATTATGTTCGGGAAGAAGCTGGTCCCTAATATGACATCTGCGTTTTTCGGCGGCAATGAATTTATTACATCCTGTTAGGAAAAAGTGTTTTCAGGGCATTGAAAAATCAAGGTGTTATTTTGGTTCGTTAGACATTTGCTGCAGGCAGTGCGCAATGGGACCATGCAGGATATGGAATGAAGATCTCCCCATGATCTACAGGCTGTCTGCCCCAAGACTGAATAAGGGGACATGCGGTGCAGGTGCTGATACCATAGTTG
>JAWOKW010000403.1:0-2844 GCA_033854095.1 Candidatus Methanoperedens sp.
GCGCTTATTTCTCTGGGCGTGAACAGGATGGCAGCCAAGGCGCTTGCATATCTTCAGGGTACGAATTCAGCCACGTCGCCGGATTTAGAAAGAGCGGCGGGATTACGTCAGCCTGAAGTCAGCATGGCTATGAAGCAATTGATGGAACGAGACTGGATAACAGAAAGAGAGGAGAAGAAACCAGGCAAAGGGAGACCGTATAAGATATATTCTCTCAGGATCGGATTTGATAAGATTGTAGCCCAGCTTGAAAAAGAGAATAGAAAAGCGATTGATGAGGCGCAAGGGAAATTTGAGCGTTTGAAAGAGTTAGGAAAGCATACTTCGCCATAAAAGGAAATTTTCTACCCTATTATGCCCAGCTTTTTTCTTGCCTCTTTTATATGGTCTAATAGCATTTGTGATGCCCTGTTTGGATCTACTTCCACGATAAACTTCCCGCCAAAGAGTTCTTCTGATTTTTGAGTTAGCAAAGAAGCTACGGCTGGGCTTCCCAGAATAGGTGGCGTAACTCCTAAATGAACAGTAACTCCGAGTGCTACAGCCCCAGTTCCTATGGCTGCTGCTTTTTCTGTTACCCATTCCGCAGCCGAAGCTGCGACCGGGAGATCCTTTACATTAACACCCAGCTTTTCTGCCAGGGCCGAGACAAGAATAATTACTCTTGCGTTGTCTACGCAACTCCCGAAGTGCCATACTGGCGGCATGGGTTTATCAAATCCCGCTGTTTTTCCAAGAACTTGCAATATGCTCTTTAACTTTTCGCCAGCATATTTTTCAGAAGCCTCATGAGTCAGAAGTCCAGCCCTTGCACATGCCTGTGCAGCACATCCTGTTGCTATTATGAGCACATTCTGCTTTAAGAGTTCTTTTGCAATTGTTACATGACTTGCATCTGCCGTTATCCTGGGGCTTGTGCAGCCAGCCAACAAAACCACGCCATAAATGTTTCCAGAGACGATGTTATCGATCAATGGCTTCAAAGGGTCTTCAGGGTTAATCTTTGAGAGAACGCTGAGGCAGGTTTCTACTGAGAATCCTGCTACGAGATTTTTTGGCTCCCCTTTGGGAAGGAAAATATCATTACCTCTTCTTGAGAAGTTCTCCACTGCTATGTCTAAGATTTTCTTGGCCACTTCATCTGCATGCTCTTCTTCGAAGGGAATGTGCTCGGCATTTATGAGCTTTGCTTCCTTCATGGTGGAAACTATCTTTGTGTGGAAATTCTTAGCAACAGCCTCGACATTCGGATATATGCACTGCACATCCACCACAAAAGCTTCAACAAGACCTGTTGCAATTACAAGTTCCTGCTGAAGATTGCTGCCTGCCAAGGGAATGCCGTGTCTCATCAATACTTCATTTCCAGTACAGCAGCAGCCCACAACGTTTATTCCCTCAGCCCCAAGGGCATGGGCTTTGTTTAAAAGTTCTTTATCTTCGGATAATTCGACTATTTTTTCTGAGAGCAACGGGACATGGCCATGAACAACCACATTTACTTTATTTTCGTCAAGTACGTTGAACCCTATTTTTGAGCTAACAGGTTTCGGTATTCCAAACAGCACATCCTGAAACTCAGAGCTAATTATGAGGGATGCGATGTCAGCTACTCCAAGCCTTACAGCTTGTAGTATGAGAGATGTCGGGTCTGCCATCGTACCCATGGAAGTTTCATGGCCTTCATTTAAAAGCTCTCTCCCAACAGATCCGGGAATGGCTTCGAGATTTTGAAGAGTTTTACCTGCATTGGCTGGGCAGTATGAAGCGGCAAATCTCATGGGACTTTCGTTTCCTAAGATATCAGAGATAGCTAATGAGGCAGCCTGAATAGCCGGATTATCAATTCCACTTGTATTGAGTTTTAATTTTGCGGATATAGATTTTAATTTTTCAGGCTCTTTAATCTTATAGGGTGAATTATTTTGAGAGGTCTTGAGAAGCGCTGATGCAACATGCAAAGCGTGAGATGCATGCGCTGCAGTACCTCTTGCTACCATCATGAGCAGATTTCTTGCCACAATTGTGTCCACATTGGCGCCACATGTTCCTTTACTTAATTGAGGAGTGGATAGCTTGTAAATCAAGGGCAGGTCTTCATTCCATATCCTGCAAGGACCCATTGCGCACTGTCTGCAGCATATACCAGTTGACCCAAAATAACATCTTGATTTCTCAATTCCTATAAATGATTCATCGTACTTTGCCTGCCTGTTAAAAACCGTATCTATACCCATGCTCTCTGCATGTTTAATCATTTCTTCGGTTGCATCATCAAGTGCTCTCCTTGCACTTCTAAGTTTTTTCTCAGCCGATAACGTTTTTACAGTCATTTTTACCACTCTTTTTGTAATGAATAATCGATATGTACTATATACTTTTTGCTCATGCTCCTGTCATAAAACTCTATTGTTCTATGATGTGAGTTTTCCACTGTACTATATTCCTACCTAAACCCTCCCGGGGTTTCCTGTTCAAAATCGTTCTTAAACATATAATCATTCAATACACGGGATACGTCGATTATTTCATCACAGAACTCCTCGAACTTGTCTGCGTTTTTAGAAGAGTTGACAATCACAGTAATTTTACACTTTAAATGTTCTTGCCTTTTGAATTTATTAATAGTTAAAGCGACCAGCAGGTTATATCCGTCATCCCGGGAACAAATATAGACGCTTCTTGCCTTTTTCAATCCTACCTTTTGCAAAGCCTCGATGTTATCCGCATGTTCCCTGTACACTATGTACCCTTCATTTTTCAAAGCAGTTGCAACTTCCAGGTCTCTTACCATTACCACCATCGGGATTTTCGATTTTAGACTTTTCATAAATTCCGAACACA
>JAWOKW010000404.1:0-4661 GCA_033854095.1 Candidatus Methanoperedens sp.
TAACAGAGTTACATCTTTTGGACATACTGGAATGTTTCGTCTGGCTTATAAATTAACGATTGGTGAGCATGTTCCCCCTGAATTAAAGGATGATTCAAAAATAGATATTGCTGAAGCAATTTTTGGAAAAGAAAAAATCACAAAATTGTTTAATTGGAACGAAGTTCCAGGAAACGAAAGTACCAAATTAATAGACATACTAAGAAATGGATTTGGGGTCACAGGTGTAAAAAATGAAAATATAAAAAAAATCGATGACGGAAAGGCCATCAATGTATCTGCTGGAAATAATTGTGTTTTGCTGAGGCTCATAGATAAAAGTAAGGCGGTGCTTCAAATAAATGATAAGAAAATCTATGAGTTTATTTTGAAGAAGGGGGATGATAAATTAAATTTATACGAAAAAGCATTTGCAGGGAGGGTTTTTTTTGAAGACGCCTTGCTTAACGAGAATCCTATTAAACAAGAGATGGATGAGTGCATACCTCAAACACTATCTGCCCCAAAACCGACTACTTTTCAGCATTATCTTGAACAAGATCCCGACAACATTAAAAATTTAAAACATTATAACTCTGATACCAATATACGTGGCTATAAACTATATTGGCATAAATCCGAACTCAAATGGAAAAAACCGAGTGAATTTAATGAAAATATGGATACTAAAATAAAACCCATAAAAAAAGATACAAAATTCAAATTCAGGATACGATTTGAAAATTTATCTCAGATAGAACTTGGCGCCTTATTATTTGCACTGAAACTCCCCCTTGGTTGTGCACATAAAATCGGAATGGGAAAACCTATAGGGCTTGGCTCAGTCGAAATCACACCTGCACTTTTTATATCCGACAGGAAAAAAAGGTATTCTGCATTATTTGAAAATAATGAATGGGCTTTATCTGAGGTTCAAAAAGAGAACAAGGATATTGAAAATATAATGGTATCATTTGAAAAATATGTTATTGATAAAATTAAAAAAGATGATGAAAATAATCCTACCACGTTATGGGATGCTCCTCGATTAGAGCAGTTAAAGCTCATTCTTGATGTGGAAAAAGGCAAACGGCTTGAAAATGAAGGAAAAACACAGTATATGTCGATAGAACCAAATCAGTTTAAAGATAGGAAAGTATTGCCTAAACCAGATAGTGTATAAAAAATTTGAAATTATATAACTATCAAAATAACTATTGCATTTCTCTGACTTGAAAAAACCAGACAATATGCCCAAAGAAATGAAATAATATACACTAAAATGACAATGAAGAAACAAAAAGCCCTTCAAGAATTTCTAAAATCAGCCAAACAAAACCACGGCGCTAAAATAGAGAAAATTCTTCTCTTCGGCTCCTATGCAAGAGAAGAAGCCACAGAAGAAAGCGACATAGACGTGCTGATTGTAGGCGATATCACACTTGATGAGCTTATCGACATTTCGTTTCCCCTGCTCCTTAAATATGGCGTCTACATCTCACCGCATGTGATGACAAGCGAACACCTCAGCCATCTCGATAGAGAAGGTTATGGATTTATCAAGAATGTGAAGAAGGAAGGCAGGGTCATTTATGCCTGAATACGAGGATTATCTTGTGCGCGCTGAGGAAGCCCTCGCTTCAGCGCAGATACTTCTTGAGAACGAAAAGTTCAACAGCGCTATAAGCGAGGCATATTACAGCATGTACTACTCTGCCAGGGCTTTATTGAGCTTCAAAGACTTTCATCCCAAAAAGCATAAAGGTGTGCTGGCACTTCTGGGACTTGAATTCGTAAACAAAGGCTACATCGAAGAAATTTACGGCAGGATATTTGCAAAGGATATGCAGATGAGAGAGAAAGCTGACTATGATGTATCTTTCAGGGCTTCAGAAGAAGAAGCAGAAGGCGTAATAGATGATGCAGATAGATTTCTAAATAGGATTAAGAAAGCCATTGAAGATTTCAGAACAGGATATGTATGAACACAACAGGAAAAAAGTAGAGATGCTGCAGCAGAGCTTACCTTATAACTGCGAATCAATGCCGTCCTTCCGCGCCGATCCTCCCAACCACCCATTCCCTGACCGCATCCACAAAGTCCCTGTCATAATCACCCTCCAATATTTTCTCGTACAGTACTGCCACCGCGCAGTTCTCCCCTTCCACCCTTTTCCTCAGCATCTTCACTGAAAGTATCATCTCATTATATTCATGCAGAAAATACGCGCGCAGGTAATGCGTTGCAGCCTTAACCGCATCCGAGCGCGCATCCCGCTTATTCCTTTTCCCTGCGCTCTCAATCAGGCACGAGCGCCGTATGTCGCCGTAGCGCAGGTAATCCTGAAAGGCATCGTCATTTAAAGAAATAGCTCCGCTTTCAACTTCTTCCTTGAGTCCTGTGATAAAGCCAGTATCATATAGCACAACTGCCTCTCTTAGAGGGTTTATAGCCTCCCGCGGCGCACGCTCTTCGATAAATTCCATAAATCTGTCCTGCGACACCACAACGCATGATATTTTCTGGAATTCTCCCCGCCCTCTGATATCGTTGAATCGCCCGATTTTTCCAAGTTTTCTAACCTGTTAAGTTTTGATCTCAATCAGCACAACTCCAGCTTCCATATTCTTTGGCAGGTGTTAATAGACGCTACTCATAATATTTATACTATAACAGATATATTTTATAGTATCAAAATGCACATCTTCTCATGCAGATGTGCCTGGGGATATCTATGGATCGTCTCGTTATCGACGGCTGGGGAAAGTATATCGGAACTGACCATGAACAGATCATAGTCAAAGAGCGAAAAGAAGGCATAAATACCGTCATCCACCGCTGCATCCCCCAGGACCTGCGCCAGGTGGTGATCTCAGGTAAGGGCAGCATAAGCACCGACGCCATCGAGCTTCTTGCAGAGCACGGCGTGGATGTGGTGCTGATAGACTGGCGTGGGCAGGTTACAGCCTATATTTCTCCTCCCCAGATGAGGACTGTGAACACCCGAAGAGAGCAGTACCGTGCTTTTGATGCTCCTGCAGGTGCAGTGCTTGCAAAGGAGTTCATCAATGCAAAGCTGCATAACATGTCCGCCACATTGGGAACTCTTGCCAAATCCAGAAAGGATACGTTCCCGGAATCGGCTGAGACCCTGAAGAACGCAAGAGATGCGGTCAATGTCTGGATAGAGAAACTCGATGGACTGAACATCAGGGGCAAGACCTGCAGCGATGTCAGAGAGACTATCATGGGTTTTGAGGGCAATGCATCAGCTTCCTACTGGCAGTCGATCTTAGGAATAATTCCTGTAGAGTTTGGATTTAAGGATAGAAGCGGCAGGTATGCTGCCGATCCTGTCAATGCCATGCTGAACTACGGCTATGGAGTACTTGAAGGAGAATGCTGGCGCGCAGTCCATTACTCCGGGCTTGATCCATATGGAGGATTCCTGCATGTGGACCGACCAGGTAAAGCCAGCCTTGTCTATGATATTATGGAAGAGTTCAGGCAGCAGGTGGTTGATAAGTCCGTTATCAAGATATTTTCACTTGGACAGGTGAAGCCGGCTGAATTCACTATCGAGAATGGGGTCTGCAAAATGGCCGACGGCGCTCGCAAGATGCTGCTGAATGAACTTCTGACCAAGCTTGAAGAGAATATAAGGTATGAGGATAGAAGCATCAAATGGACCGACCTTATCCTGAACCAGGCGCGGGATGTTGCTCAATTCCTGCGGGGAGAATCTAAAACATATAAGGGGTTCTGGCTGCGATGGTAGATGACCTGCTTCAGGTAAGCGATATTACTCAGTATTTTTACTGCCCTCGCAAGGTGTATTTTATGAAAACGCTTGGTATCAAGATCAAGGCAAAGCCAAAAATGGATATGGGCAAAGAAGAACATGAAAAAGAGCATCGCCGAGTGAAAGAGAGAAAAACAGTCTATGGTTTTTTGGAGGAGGATGTGGCTCAGGTTATACATAACCTTGCCGTGGAGGATATTACTTTAGGTCTATATGGCATGGTGGATACAACAATTCTATTGAAAAGTGGAGAAGTAGTCCCGGTCGATGTTAAATATACAGCTGCTGAGAGCGTGAGAATAAACTGGAAAAAGCAGTTAACGGCTTATGCCCTACTGTTAGAATCCCGATTCAGGACAACAGTAAAAAGAGGATTTGTATACTTTCCTGCAAAACACAAACAAATACAGATCGATATACCTGATGAGGCAAAAGACATACTAAAACAGGACGTAAAGAAGATAAAGGAGCTAATAGATAGCGAAAAGATGCCGAATGTTTCTAAAGGAAAAAAATGCAGTTATTGTGAGATGATGAAATTCTGTACATGAGTTTGTGCAGACCTTGATAAATACCCCGACGACTTTTAGACCTTCACAAACGACCCATCAATTTGAGACAATAGGAAGCTTTAAAATGGAAAAAAGCTATGATTTATGGGCTATTTCAGGGCGAATCCTTATAAAATGAGGATTGAAAGGTGTCTAAATCTAAGATCATTATTCCCTGAGGCAGATTTCAGGGCGAATCCTTATAAAATGAGGATTGAAAGAATGCTCTACTTGAAAAGTGGAGAAGTAGTCCCGGTCGATGTTAAATATACAGATGCTGAGAGCGTGAGAATAAACTGGAAAAAGCAGTTAACGGCTTATGCCCTAC
>JAWOKW010000405.1:0-26845 GCA_033854095.1 Candidatus Methanoperedens sp.
GGAGTCGGCATATTCAAAAAAATGATAGCTTTTTGACTATTGAAGTTTATTGAAAGGATATTGTTACCAGATCGTCTGGTTCTTCATCGTGAAAAAGTGAAAAATCACTGGATTTTAGGATTGTGCCTGTTAATCTGTGCAAAAGTATAAATTAATTAAACGCATATACATTCGAGTTAGTATAGCCTTTTTGTGTGCGTCGAGACTCTTTCAAATAATTTAATCAGGTTGTTTTTGTTCATTGTCAACATAGGAAAGATAAGCGGGAAGGGGAGTGGGTGGTTGGAAAAAAGGGAACCCGCTTATCTTGTTCGTTTTGTAGCGAACATACTATCTTGGTAAATGATACTTAAATAGTTTTCTCTGAAAAATTCAAAGACTTACCAGTATATAAAATAAATCGTTTTTAGTAATAAAAACCCACCCCCCCAACCCGCCCTACTTTCCTCCTTACTACTTTATCTCACACAGTCATATGTTATAGTATCACTGCTAAATATCCAGTTATCACTAATTTAAAACTGGAATAACACTGGTTTGCTATTTAATGTGAAAAGATTTATTATAGATTAATTCAGTAACACTATAGTAGCATTGAGATATTATGGTCGTCAGAAAGAACATCTCATTGGAAAATACCCACCTCAAGAAACTTGAACCTCTGGTCAAAATACATGAAGGGAACCTGAGCGCAGCAATCAGAGACGCTGTTGATATAACAGAGGCAGCCCTTCGCCGCTACGGCACTGTCGAAAAAGCAGTATCGGATATCGCTGTTGAAAATAAGGGCATGACAGCAAGAGAAAAATCCATCGAATCAGGAAAAAATGTGCTGCTCAGCGGCCCGATTTTCCTGTGGGCATTAAAATGGACGAGCGGTATCCCGCTGGATAAAGAGATAATCGATGAACTGCTTGACCCTTTAAAGATAAAGACGATCACAGAGCTGGATAAGCATGTCAATGAAATAAGCCGTGAATCAGGATGGAGCTGTGAAGCATCCATATATTGTATGGATGATATCAACCCTTTGACTGCGACTGTTACGATTTCAGGCGATAGCGAGTTAAACCGCGATTTCCTGGCTCAGCTCGTAGTAATGTTCTTGGTTTATAACAAAGGTCTTGATATCGATGTTGTCCATAAAAGAGCCACTGCCGTTCGGATCGATTTAAAGAAAAGAGATGCTGGGGCACAACCGCTTGCAGCAAAAAACCATTTTGGGTATTTGAAAGATACAATAGATGAGTTCATGTACAAAAAAGAGTTCTGGAGCGAACTTGTAGAGGTATACAGTTCTGTGAATTATAATATGGTATCCCTGCATAAAGATCACTACGAAGACCTGCTCGCCTGCAAAATCCCTCTTGATGCTGTGATATTCGAATCTATATCAAAAAAACATATATCAGGCATTTCTCATCTGGATTTTTTAAAACTGTTAAAGAAAACACACGAATCCCTACTGATCGTTGACAAAATGGAGATATTCGATGATCACATCAATGTGTATCACAGTTACAAAAACGAAAAAGCGGCGCAGAAGATACAGGAATATTATATCTCACTTCTCAGGGCGAACGGTCATACATATGAAGCAAAATATTCCACAAGCCTTATAGTCCTGAATCATGTCTGCTGCAGGGGTTAGATTATGACCACTTTTTTTGCAATGTCCCTGCATATAGATAGATATTGAGCCGGATTTACGGATGGGAAGGTATCTATTAAACAAATATCGCAATCCTTTACTGCTCTTCCAAGCTTTCTGATATCGCCGTGATACACCATGATTTCTACTCTGCCGCTGGCTTTTGCCATGAGCACAGGTTCATCGCCTGTGAGCTTATCGTTCCCATGTCCTTGAAAATCAATTTTTACACCAAGAATCTCTGAATTTACCCGTATATTCAAAATGGTGTCCTCGATCGCAGGAAGCCAAGCATCGTTAAGGATGACTTTGCCTGCACCTCCAAGAACGCTTAAAAGTCCAAGCGTGCCTGGACCGCAGAACCCATCCACAAGGACAGAGCCATCCAGTTCTCCTTTGAGGTACAATTCCTCGATTTTTTTTATTTTAGTGTTATTGAACTCGATGTGGATCTTTGACTGGTTCTTATAGATACAGAGTTCACCGAACGAAGAGGATATTACATCGCACCGCATATCGCAGCCAGAAAGCAGTTCATAGGTATGAGGCGTGCTGCCTGTGTCAAGTATCCCGACACTCTGCGCCTGCGAACCTGTTCTTTTAATTACTCCTCTTATTTCGGGCACATCAGCGACTATTTCATTGGCTACATCCTGCGTCACATAGTCCATAATAAGCACAAGGCTTTTACTGCCCAGTCTTGGAGGATAAGGCACCTGATAACCAGAAGCAATGAGCGGGGTTCCAACTTCTTTGAGAGTTGCATCATTTAGAAAAAGCCCATTATCTTTTAGTATCGTAAGGACATGCCCCATGATAAGATCAAGATGCCGCTTTCCACATTTACTGCACCGCCCGACATTGCTATCGATATTCGCATGAAGCGGTGCGCTCTTGTTGAACAAAGGGTCTGGAGGGCACAGTGAGCATGACATATACATTGTATATATCTTATCCAGTACCTTTTCAGCAGGCTGTATGCAATTTCCACTGCATGAAGGACATTTTATGCTTTTTTCATTGGTCAGTTTTTTCGCAAACATAAAAACGTTCACAATATCTCTTCATCCTGCATCTGCCAGGCAGGATCTACTATACACAGGAATTTTAATTGAGCTTTCTCGGTATTTTTAATATATTGAACTGAGCCTGGAGGAATATAGACCGCCTGCCCCCGGCTGACCATTGCAGTTTCATCATTGATATGCATCATGCCTTCTCCCTCTAAAATATAATACACCTCTGAGGTCTTCAGCCTGTGGGGCTTCGTGGTCTGACCTGGCTTTATAACCGCATGCACCAGACTGTAGCGAAAAGATAGATCTGATTTAGCTGGATGTAAAAGTTCGCGCAGAAGTGAACCATCCCCTGCGATAAATTCTTCACAATCATGAAGGTCTCTAATAAACATGGAGAGACTAATGATTTTTCAGGGAGATTAAGCTTACTTATTGCCTATATGCTCCTTTGCCGCCTGTGTCGTTACCCTTCCCTGCTGGGTTCGCTTGATGAACCCGATCTGGATCAGATACGGCTCATAAACCTCTTCAATAGTCCTGACCTCTTCGCCTATAGAAATGGCGATGGTCTTCACGCCCACTGGACCACCTCCAAAATCTAAAGCTACTACAGAAAGAATGCGCCTGTCAAGGTCATCAAGTCCAAGTTTGTCTATACCAAGCATGGTAAGAGCATCATCTGCAACTTCCTGCGTAATTTTGCCTTCTGTTTTTACAAGAGCGAAATCCCTCGCACGCCGAAGCAGCCTGTTGGCAACCCTTGGCGTACCGCGGCTGCGTTTTGCTATCTCTAATAACCCTTCTATCGTTACAGGGATGTTCAGGATAGAAGCACTTCGCTTCACCACATCCACAAGTTCGGTAACTGTGTAAAGATTAAGCCGTGATATAAGACCGAATCTGTCCCTGAATGGCGAACCCAGTAATCCCACCTTTGTGGTAGCGCCTACGAGGGTAAAATGTTCAAGGCTGAGTTTTATCGACCTTGCACTCGGCCCTCCGCCGATCATGACATCGATTTCAAAATCTTCCATAGCTGGATATAGAAGTTCTTCAATAACTGAATTCAGGCGGTGGATCTCATCAATAAAGAGCATATCCCCCCTCTTGAGCGCTGTCAGTATGGCAGCCAAATCCCCTGGTTTTTCAAGAACGGGTCCTGAGGTACTTTTTATATTAGTGCCCATCTCGTGAGCTATTATGTGCGCAAGCGTAGTTTTTCCAAGACCCGGTGGTCCAGAAAAGAGGATGTGGTCAAGTGGTTCGCCCCTTTTTTTAGAAGCTTCGATAAATATTTTCAGGGATTCCTTGAGTACATTCTGTCCGATAAAATCATCAAGGCTGTTTGGTCTTATGGCAACGTCCTGCTTTTCATCGTTCAGATTACCTGATGAGATAATCCTCTCATGCCGGGTCATTTTATCTGAATTCCTCACAGCTTGCTTGGGGCACATGTGCTATTTTTATCCTTCTTTTTTTCATAAAATACAACTCCCACCCTGTTTATATGGTCAAGCAGATTCGTGTTGGAAATGCTGCTATAATCCAGTATATCGAATTTGTAGGGCAAAAGGCTATCTTCATTGAGTAAAAAACCTATTTCCGTGATAATGTCATGAACGTTGCCCTTTAAGACAATATCTATATCAGACCCGGCTCTGTAGTTGCCCTTGATCCTTGAGCCAAAAATAAGAGCCTGTTCTATCTGTGGGTATTTTTTGAGAATAGCAGCTATAGTTTCCAGATCGCCATCTTTTAAACCAAGGTGTTTAATGACCATATTTTTTATCTTTAAAGTACTGATACACTTGCCTGATTGCAGGATAATAGCGGCGTTTGATAATATCAACAGCGTTTTTGGCTACATTCTCATTGTAGGTGTGTGAAAGTTCGTTTCGTTTTTCAAGCATATGTAGCCACGAATGTCCATCTTCTATAATCTGCGTATTAAACCCTTCTTTTATAACTTCACGAGGGAATTGTGTCACAAGACCACCTATTTCAATAGGAGTATAGCTTTCTTTTTCTACGGCGCTCTCAAAAAAAAGATATGCTTTTTCGAAATTCTCAAAGCGCTGCTTCCAGCGAATGTCCTGTTTATTCATTGTTTTATCTTTATCATTACAAGCCATCAATCAGTCTCCTATTACAGATAATATATATTTAAAATATAATGTTGAACATCCATTAACCTTGTTAACAGTCAATAAAAATGACATCTATTCTCCTCTTTAGTATTCTCAAGGCTGATTTCATTGATACCATCCACATAACAATACATCTACATTGTCATAATATTTAAATTATTTTAATTAGTAGCATCGAATAGAAGTTCGTTGTAGTTCGGTGTTTACTCGCGGAAGTACTGACATAAGCAAAAGTTATATTCTCTTATCACATTGCAGGGATAACTATGAAAAAAGGCATCCATAAATCAAGAGGGGGACTTATCAGGTCATTCTTAACGCTCGAAAACGGAATCATCAAAGACATATCCATTTCAGGGGATTTTTTCCTGTTCCCTGAAGAGGCATTTTTCAAAATGGTCGAACATTTAAAGGGAACTTCAGCAAGGCGTGAAGAGATCCAGAAAAAGATCGAAGAGGTATATGACAAAGAAAATATCCAATCACCTGGAACATCGCCTTCTGATTTCACAGAATCTATAATGAAAGCTCTGGAGGGATGAACATGGAAGAATGGCGCTTTATTGATTTTGGGCTTGTGGATATACGTGATATGATGGCAATGGATGAAGCCATATTGAAAGGGGATGAAGGAAATACATTCTTTTTCTGGACACCGAAAAAATCCATAATCCTTGGATTTTTCCAGAAAGCAGATGTGGAATTGAATCTTGCCAACTGCCAGGGTTATACTATAACACGGCGGATAAGCGGAGGTGGGATAGCCTTTTCTGATGACAGATGCAGACAGATAAACTACGGTGTCGTGGGAACGATAGACAACGACCGATTCCCACTTGATATAATCGAATCGTATAAACAGATATGCGGCGTCCTCATAGATGCGCTCATTCATTATGGTTTGAACGCTGCATTCCGTCCCATAAACGACGTCGTGGTGGACAGCAAGAAAATATCAGGCAATGCCCAGACGCGATGGGAAGGTAAATTGCTCCAGAATGGGACTATGCTGCTTGATTTTGATATTGAGGAGATGCTTCATATCTCAAATATACCAAAGGAAAAGTTCCTTGATAAAAAGATAGCATCTATCAGGGAAGGATTGACATGGCTTGACAGGGAGCTTGGAGAGATGCGCGATATGGAAGAGGTCAGGAACGTTATAAAGAAAAAATTCGAAGAGCGCTTCCATGTCAGGTTAAAAGCCGGAGAACTCAGCAAAAAAGAAAAAGAACTTACAGACAGCCTCATACCTAAGTATTATTCTCCTGAATGGATATATCGCTGATGTACGTTCAGATTTTTATGGGTCGGATGCCTGTAAACGCATCTCTGCGTTTCGATGAAAGTTCACTTGAGTGTTTTCCTCACAAAAGCAATCCTCTGAAAGACTGTGATAAAGGACAGGACACACACCAGAAGAACAGCCCAGTTCACTATATCAAGAAAAGCACCGAATGCAAGAATCAGTATCCTTACAGCCCTTTCTCCTATACCTACAGCCGCACTTGCGCCCGCAGCCTCTGCACGGGCTCTCGTATAGCTGACCATTAGCGAACCCACGAGCGCCAGAGCGCCGATGAACCATTCTGGCAAAGAGAAAAACACAGTCAAACCTCCATACATAGCTCCTATTATCACAGCCGCATCTGCAAACCTGTCACTGACAGAATCCAGAAAGCCTCCGAACTTGGTTATCCTGTTATTTTCTCGCGCCACTGCCCCATCAAGTGCGTCAAGGAACCCGCTCAGAAAGAGAAAAATACCTGCTGTTAGAACCTGGCGCTTTGCAAAAAAAACCGCTGATACAAGACTTAATACGAGACCGAATATTGTCAGAGTATTTGGATTTACGCCAACGATTCTTTTTGCTAGGGGTCTTATTAAGAGCCTGATAGATTCCTTTACCTTTTCAAACATAGAATGTTATTTAAACAAGCGTATAAGTTTATCTGTATTCACGTCAATCGAATAAATAGCTATGGACAGGATTGACATAAGATTATTGAAATCAACACAGGACGGTATTCCGATAATACAGGAGCCGTTCAAACAGATAGCAAATGAACTCGGAATATCGGAAGACGAGGTTCTGGATAGACTTGAAAATCTAATCAAAGAAGGAGTAATCAGGCGTTTTGGCGCCTCTATAGGTCACAGAGCCATCGGAATAACAGCGAACGCCATGTGCACATGGAATGTTCCAGATGAAAAAGTAGAAGAGGTCGGGGCTTTGATGGCAGGTTTTCCAGAAGTAACCCACTGCTATGAACGTCCGCGCTTTCCTGACTGGAAATACAACCTTTTTACCATGATCCATGCCTACACGCGTGAAGAGTGTGAAAAAATAGCAAAGGAAATCTCAATTGCGACAGGAATCAGGGATTACAGTATACTTTTCAGTGAAAAGGAGTTCAAGAAAACAGGTGTACGGTTATGAAGCGCCTTCTTCCTCTGATGCTTGATTTAGAAAGAAAAGAAGTAGTTATTTTTGGAGGCGGTAGCGTGGGTGAACGCAAAGCTTCGCTTTTTTGCGAATATGCGGTTGTAACAGTTGTGAGCAGGGAATTCACACCTCGACTGAACCAGCTTTCACTTGAAGGAAAAATAAAACCGATACAGGTAGAAGACCTGGATGAGGAGGAGATACACCGATACCTTAAGAATGCTTTTATTGCGATTCCTGCCACGAATGATGCTCTATTGAATGAAAAGATCGCAGACATAGCTGAAAGGAGCGGTAAACTCGTAAACAAGGTGGACAGCGTAGGGGATATCATTGTCCCATCTGTTATCAGGCGGGGCGACGTAGTAATCGGGATTTCCACTGCTGGTCAAAGTCCTGCTCTTTCAAGGTATATGCGTCACAGGATCGAAGCTGTCATAACACCTGAGTTCGCACAGATGGCAAAGCTCCAAAACGAAATCCGGGAAACACTGAAATCGCATGTCCAAGACCAGAAGAAACGCAGGGAAATTTTGTGGAATATCATCAATGATGATGAAGTATGGAAGGCTCTTGGCGAATCATATGAAAAGGCATATAAAGTAGCTTTGAAACATTATAGGTAAGAAAAATGAGCGAAATATCAAGTATGCTTATCACGCATACTAAAGCAACAATCGATGAGATGGAAAACGCATGGCACGGCGGTCTTGATCAGCTTCTACTGCACCTTAAGTCGCACGAACTTGTCGAAGAGTGCGCAGTACTTAAAACATGCAACCGCGTTGAAGTATATGTTGTCTCACCTAAAGGAAGTAAGGTTCTTCTCGAATTTGCAAAACGCATGAAAGTCTCATCGCGGATCATTGATTTTCTTGATCATGAGGAGTCGCTTCGGCATCTTTTGCGCCTCACATCCGGACTTGAATCGATGATTGTGGGAGAAGACCAGATTCTGGGGCAGGTAAAAGAATTATTCATTATCGCAAAGAAAGCAGGTGCGATTGGAAAGACCCTCGATACTGCGTTCAATAAATCGATACAGGTTGGAAAGCGCGTACGTAACGAAACTGGTATAAATAAAGGTTCGGTCTCCATAGGTTCTGCCGCAGTCGAACTTGCCGAGAATAACCCTGGCGGGTTAGATGGAAAGACCGTGATGGTCATAGGTGCGGGTGAGATGGGCACACTCGTCGCAAAAGCGCTTGCGAATAAAAGCATCAAGGTCATTTATGTTGCGAACAGGACATTTGATAAAGCAGAAGCACTTGCATGTGAGTTAAATGGTAAAGCTGTAAAGTATGAATGCATGCAGGAATTCATCCAGATATCCGATGTGGTCATAAGTGCGACAAAAGCGCCTCATTTCGTTCTCACCAGTGAAATAGTATCCAGTATAATGGAAAAACGTAAAAAGGAGCTTACACTGATCGATATAGGGAATCCGCGAAATATCGAAAGCAGCGTAGAGAAATTGCACGGCATCAGCCTGTATAATATTGACAGCTTGAAAAGTATAAGCGAAGCGAACCTTGCAAAGCGAAAAGAAGAAGCCAAAAAGGCTGAGGTCATCATCGAAGAAGAACTTGCGCTCCTGAAGAAGCAGTATAAGCGCCAGCAGGCTGATAGTATCATCTCCGCCCTTTATTCAAGGATCGAAAGTATAAGGGGAAAGGAGTGCGAAGCTGCGATAAATAAACTCAAGGCACGGCATACTATGGGTGATATCGAGTGTGAAGTGCTGGATGATATGACGCATTCCTTTGCAAACCAGATTCTTGCTGAACCCACAAAGATACTCAGGAGCGCTGCTGAGCATGATGACGAGCGCTTTCTGGACACTGTGGCTGAGCTATTTAAATTGAATGGTGCGAAGGAGAAAAAGTAGCATACAAATTATCCTGCCTTTTCACCACACAGCGCATTGATTATCTTTTCATAAATATCCTTATCCACAGCATCTTCATATCCATCATATATGCTCGGGTTATCGTTTATTTCGATGACCTTATATCCACTGTTTGTCTCTTTGACATCCAGACCGTATAGCCCATCACCAACACATTTTGATAAAGCTATGCTGATCTCTTTTAGTTCAGGGGATATCGACTCGCGTGGCAGAGCGATAGTATCGCCCCATACGTTCTTTCCATTTATCTTTGATTTTACTTTCCAGCCACCATTGGGGATACAATACTTGCACAGATACAGTATTTTATTTTGAAGCACGCCCACGCGCCAGTCAAAATCCGATTGGATATATTCCTGAAGAACAAGGACTTTCGATTTCCTGAGCAGATGCTTTGAAATCTTAATAAATTCAGCTTCATTATCTGCTTTTTCAACGTGCGATGAGAAACGGGTATAGGGTGTTTTGATTATGACAGGCTGTCCTAAGGTCTTGAATATGCTGTCGAGAGTTTCCTTTGAATAATCCCCGCTGAATAGAATAGAGCGTGGCGAAGGGATATTGTTCTTAAGGAAGAGGTCATGAAGTACTGCTTTGTTTGAACATGTCCTGATAGAATGCGGGTCGTCGATCACCTTCAGTCCGCACTGTTCCGCAAGCCTTGAAACTATGTATGCTGCGTTGCTCGGGTCTGTGATAGCTCTTATGAACAGAGCATCATAATCATGGATATGCGAAATATCTTCCTTAAAGATAAATTCAAAGTCATGACCCATCGATTCTGCCGTAGATTTGAATTTCGAAAGAGCGATGCGCTCTGATTTGTCATTGAAATTATATGCTTCTACAAAACAGGCTATTTTCATTGGTCTTTATCTCGTTCACTTTATCATGGACGATATCCCACTTCACTTCTTTTTTTATGGCAGGTTCGCAGTGATTTAGAACGACCCTTCCATCATCGATCTGCACGATCAGCTTACATATCGGAATATTGAATATCTCAAAGAATTTCTTTGTGAACTCTGATGTCTCATCATTGGTAGATTCCCCGAACATCTGTATTATTTCCATCACTTCTCCTTTGAGAGGATGCAGCGATACTGGGAACCTGGCATCAAAGCTCATTTTTTTTATCATGCTCGAAAGTCTTGAACCAGACCTTACGATTTTCATTGAGTTGTTGGTAAATGGATTCACAGCAAAAAGCAGCGCAGGTGTGCTCAGGTCATCCTCTGACTTTGTTATCAACCTGTATCCACTGGCTGGCAGCCCATACTTTCTTGCTTTTTCGAGCAAGAGCGGGTTCCTGTATGCATCCATTATCTCTGTACAACTTGGTATGACCTCTACTCCATAGGTTTCCGCATGCGCTGATACATAGTACCCCATCCGCAGATAGCGGTAGTCATGATTGATATTAAGTACGCTTTCACACACTGGTCGCCTTAAAAAAAGTAACGGACTAGAGTCGGTTTCATCTTCGTCTTCACTGACTATAATCATTTTTATAATCTAAGTTTTATGATATTTCTTATCCCTTTTATATCATTCAATTAGATTTCTCCGCTATATAGTATAATGAACCCAGTATTTAACTATTTCGCTATCAGTAAAGTATGTGCTATAACAAAAAAAGATTGATAGTTCATGCAGTTATGATTTTTTAATTATCACGTATCCTATTGTTCCTTTATCTCCGTATGGTACGAATTCAAATTCTAATTCTTTTTGAACATTCAAATTAATATTTAGATTATTTGAGACGTGACTTATTTTTGTCATTGATTTAATGACAGAAGCATAGCTAATATCAGAATTTACAGAACTATTGAAAATAAACAGTTGTGATAAATTTTTTATAATAGTTCTATTATCAAAAACATTCATTGCTAATTCCGATAGATTGATATTATTTATTGTTACTGTGTAGTTTCCTTGAGATAAATTCACTACTTTCGAATCATTGATTGGACCACTATTGGTTCTTATCAAAGTTAATTCTATAGGGAGCTGTATATTCTGACTTATATGTCCTGTACTTAATGATCCTGGTCCAGACGAATTAAAAGCCCGTACAGTTATATTCGCCCAGCCTCCCGGAACTGTCGTGATATTATCAAATGTGTTTGTTGATCCGTTATACCATATTCCATTTGCGTTAACATCATAAGAATCAGTAATATTACCTATACCAGGATTCCATGAATAATTTACCCAGAAATTACCTATAACATACTGAAGATTAATTGGATCTGGAGGAACAAATATTGGCCAGTTTGTAGGTACTCCCAATGTCGCATTCTGCGCATCCACTAGACCATATCCATATATACTATCTCTTCCTACCATTCCCAAATCTTTTGCAGTATTATCCATTATAGATCTCACTACTATATTATTTTTTATTCCATTCGAATATAATAAGGCTGCTACACCTGTAACATGCGGGCATGCAGCCGATGTTCCATCCCTAATACCATATTCACCGTATTGCATACCTATAGTAGAATTTATATTCACGCCTGGCGCAGCAAGTTCTATCTTAGGATCTATTGGATCGAAACTTGCATTTAAATCAGAACTGTCAGTCGCTGTTACAGCTATAACAGAACCATAACCTGCTGGATACATTACAGGACCTCCATATGTATTTCCTGCTGCTGCTATCAGAAGTAATCCTGCATTATAAGCATTATCAACAGCATCGTGAATAGATATATCATCTGGACCAGCAAAGCTCATAGAAACTATATCCATTTTATTATCTACTGACCACTGTAGACCTGAGATGATCGTGCTGGCTAAACCTGAACCATCTGCACCTAACACCTTTACCGCATATAAGCTTGCATTTGGAGCCACTCCCACCACTCCAATTCCATTCCTTTCTGCAGCTATGATACCGGATACATGTGTTCCATGACAGGTATGATACTGCGTTAGACAATTATCATCCCATGGGTTTGAATTATTGCCAACAAAATTGTATCCACCTTTATAATTATCTTTCAAATCAACATGAGTATAATCAATTCCTGTATCCAATACAGATATATTGACTCCTGTTCCATTAATTCCATGATCAACTACAGGCTCACTGCCTATATGTTTTACTCCCCATGAATTGTTATATTCGTCGGTATATGCGTCTACGATCTTAAAAATACTATCATTTTCTACATAGAGAACATTTGAATCATTTCTTAATTCTGCTAATCTATTTTCTGGCACGGTAGCCGCAATTGCTGGAATGAGATGAAACTTTGTTTTAGCCAAACCGCCATGAATCTGAATTATATTATCATCTGACGATGCGACTGGATGTCGAAAGCCTACAATTACATTACGATCTGTCGATACAGCCGCCGTCCCTGTTTCTATCACAGTACCTTGTATTAGAATTACCAATATAAAAGATACTATTAAACATTTTTTACTCGCGTTATTCATATTATTTATCTCCGTTTTTACAGAAATTCCTATCCATGACTCCACTAGAATCTCTTACCATGCGAATGACATTTACTTGTCAAACAGTTACCTTGTGTTTGTGTACTCGTATTCACTTGCATTGGATCTTGATGGCAATGGGAACACCAATGGGCTACATCAGAATTATTTACATTCTTGGATGTAATCGTAATATTTTTACCATATTGATCAGTCAAGGTCTTCAGATGGTATAAGCCTCCGCTTCCATGAGAGTCGTGACAATCATTACACGGCATTGCCGGTATATTCGACTTACCTTTTTGGCTTAAATACGGACCTATCAGGAAACTGTTATTGTATTTGTCGCCTCCTGCCGCTCCGTGCCAATCTGCTTTGTCTGATGTATTCAAAATAGTAAACACATATGAAATATTTGTAATAATTGAAGGACCTGTCACATTTGGACTCCATGTATTATCATGACATTTAAGACAAAATGTAATGTAATCAAGTATCACTTGTCCAGTTCCCGGATGAATCATGGTTTTATTAAACGATGTTCCATTATCTGAATCAATTACTACGTTTTGCCTGCTCGCATTATGAGCACTGTGACAATCTGTACACTCCAATTTTGTCGAACTATAATTCTGATCTGAGGCAGTTATATCGTGTCTGGTATTTACTGTACTATAATAACCCTTATTTGCACCCATCCCTGGATAGGTATCATTGCTCATTGTAAATTGAGTATATATGTTAGTACCATTTGCTGAATTTTTACTATTATTATGGCATTGATAACATATCTGCTCTGAACGAAGCTGAGGTTGAGCATGGCAAACAGAACAATCTACTGGCGAATGCGAGCCTGTTGGCGTATTTGGACTGCGGGTTACATTCCATATCCACGTATGGATATCGGAACCGTATAAATTGGTAGCAGTTGCGCTTATATTCCATATTCCAAGAGAAGCACTTATATTAGTATAATTTGCACCTGTAACACTTCCATTAGATTGAACTTGAGTTCCATTTATAAACCATGTCGCATTAGAATTTTGATTTATTGTAATATTAAATGTTCTCGAATTACCAGCAGTATCATTTACTGTAAAATAATTCGGAAAGAAACTTATTATTACTGGGATAGGAATTGGAATTACATTCCATATCCAGCTAACTACGGGGGCTGCACCATTATTATTGGATACCAAGACACTAACAATCCAAGTTCCAAGAGAAGCACTCAAGATAAAATAATTTGAATTATTAACACTCTCGTTAAATTGAACAATACTTCCATTTATAGACCATGTAATATTTGCAACCTGGTCAGTAGTTACATTAAATGACCTTGAAACTCCTCCAAAGTCAGTTACTGGTGATGACGGATCTGGGTTAATATTTATTATACTCGGCGGTGGCGATATAACTTTCCACGTCCAATTTTCGGCAGCAGTTCCATTACTATTTGAAGCAAGTGCGCTCACATTCCATACTCCCGGCAAAACATTTGTATCATTATATTCTGACTGTGTTACATTCTCGTTAAATTGAACCTGACTACTATTTACATACCATGTTATGTTTGCAATCTGATTAACTGCGACTCCAAATTTCCTGAACGTTCCTGCGTATGCCACATCGTAGACTAAAGAATTATTCATTGGAGAAATCGGAACATAACCTGTGACAGTTGGCTGCATTGTTAATGGTGTAGATGTCACTTGCCAGGACCAATTATAC
Organism: Candidatus Methanoperedens sp.; assembly: GCA_033854095.1. GTDB lineage: Archaea > Halobacteriota > Methanosarcinia > Methanosarcinales > Methanoperedenaceae > Methanoperedens. The sequence continues at coordinate 14,357 of JAWOKW010000405.1, forward strand.
ATCACAGTCCCGTTAATATTTGAAGCGATTGCACTCACATTCCATGTTCCAAGAGATGCACTCGTATTAGTATAATTTGCATCTGTAACACTTTCATTAAATTGAACCTGCGAGTCATTAATTAACCATGTCACATTAGCAATCTGGTCTGTGGTCATCTCAAAAGTTCTGGAATCACTAACTACATTATTTACAGGAGATATTGGAGTAAAGTTCATTATTGTCGGACCCACTGAAGCCGGAGGCGGATTAGTAGTTGGTGCAGGTGTTGTGTTTTGGATCGACAAAACGGTTGAATGACAAACCGGGCAATCCCATGTAATCTGCGTAGTATAGGTCTGCGTCGAATTATTATAAACCACAGGATGGCAATCCTGACATTGGAATAAACCCTGGGATACAAGTATATGATGGATCTCTGTATGGTTTTTCCCTGGATGACACACTTCACAATCTCTGATAACCTGAGGATAATAGGTATTAGTAACATTATTATATAATATAGGGTGGCAATCAGTGCATTGGAACAACCCATTTACTACCATAGCATGATGCCTGGTGGCTGGTGTTGGTATAGTGGTAGAATTATCGTCCCCATGACAACCTCTACAATCTGTTGTATTATTAAATGAAGGATATACAGTCGCGAAGGCTACGTTGCCAAATACAATCAACAGAGACGCTGTAAAAATCAGCATCAACAAACGTTTTTTCATTTTTTATACCTCATAGCGTTTTGGGAACTTCTTGTCCAGATGCCCTATATTATGTTTTCCATGTATTTTGGGTCAGATTTTGAATATTATATCAATTTTGCCTGGAAACATTTCTAATGTTCCCTCCTATGAACTGCCCACTGGCGAAAGATAGCATAAGAAGTGGTATAATCGTCAAACCGAAACCAGAGATTATCCTCAACAAAAATACCAGAGGAACTGGTAGATGCACAGCCATCATCCATTGTCTGGAGAACCTATCGGCCTTGCATCTCCAGTAGCCGAATGGTATATTGACTAATAATACTATCAACATCAATTCAATTAGTGAAAACATATTATAATTTCTCCTTTTGTTGTATATTCCTATCCAATTTACTTTAAATTCTCATTTATTTTAGCTTAAAGAAATTTGAAAGGAGAGTTTTTTACTCTCCTTTAATTTTAAAATTTTTCAAATTTCAATTTTTTTACAGGACTTCTTGTTTTATGTGATCGTAGCTGATGCTTCTCCGCTGTTTGCAGTCACCACAGTCACTATGTCGCCTTTTGCTGCAGCCGGTGTTGAAGTCTTTATTGCCTTTATCTGAGTGCTGCTCCAGGAGTTGATGCTATCTGAAGAGTACACTGTTCCTGCATGCTTAATGGAAACGTACATCTGAGCATTTGTTGCAGGCTTAACTCCAAATCCTGAACCTGATATAGTTATCACACCATACCTCAGTTTTGCCGATGTTATTGACACTTTGCTTAAGACTGTCAATGATTTAATGTCGCTTGGTTTAGGCACGTTTTCTACAGGGTCGGTCTTTACAACTTTGATATAATGGTTTCCTGCTGGCAGATTTACGGTAACGGTTATCTGCCCGTTTGTTATAGTATCTGGAGTAAGATTTGTTGTATCATCGATATTTACAACGATTGTATCATTTGTCTGCACAAAGTTAGTACCTGTCAGAGTAATAACTGTCGGAGTATTTCCAGCGAATATAGTTGGCGTCACTGTCTGAACATCTGGAACAATAGCTCCTGCGAACGGATTTGTATCACCTGCGTCGTACCATGCATGGCATCCCTTGCAATCCCATGAGTAATTACTCACATCATTTGGATTATTTGAGCCTATATGACCAAATCCAATCAAATTACTTGTATTTGCGTAATCAAACTGGGTATTGTGAATAGCTCTCACACTGTGGCATGTCTCACATCCTCTAATATCAAGAACTGCTGATATATTGACATGACACCATAAGCACTGATTATCTGTCGGCGCAACCGCAGTTGTTCCAATTATTTCGTTGTGGTGTACATTGTTCGTACCGGTCGTTATTGGTGCAGCGCTATATTTTCCATTTACTATACTCGGATTTGTATGAGTAAAGTAAATCGGTGGAGTTTTAGTTGTATCTTCAGCATGACATGCCAAACAACCTCCCCATACCCTTCCAGAAGTACTGTTGAATGCACTCGGGTTCGGACCATTGCCACCTCCGTACAATGCACTGGGGGTCACAATACTTTCACTATACGAAGGAATATAATGCCCATCATTATAATCGTCTACAGAAGCTCCATGACAGAATTTACAATTTCTTGCCTGTGCATGTGTAGTATTATGATGTGGTCTGGTGAAATTACCTACATGGGCGCCAATATTATCTCCCCAGAAAGCTGTCGCATTATGGCAATCGAGACAATTGTGGTCCAGTAATATTCCATTTCCAGTTCCCGGCATTGATGGATGGCAATCAGTACATTGGAATGGTGCAAATGTATACGGGTTTGGAGTACCATTCACAACAAGATTGTGATGTCTTGTATCAACTCCACCAGTCACCAATGGACTGGATGTCGAATTATGACAACCTCTGCACATCGTTTCGTTATAAATCGGTGTTTGACCAGTTGGATCGTTTGGATTCATGAGCAATGTATCGTATATACCGAAATTTTGATTTACCGGTGGAGGCGGAATAGCGGCAACTGCTAATATCGCCAAGGATGCCACTACTAAAATCGGTATCAAAATCTTTCCTTTTATTCTCATTCTTACCTCTCATCTCTTGTCTTCTTGTTTAAGAGTATATAATTCAATGAATAAAAAATTGAAAGAAGAGATTTTCCAATCCCTTCTCTCTTTCATTTTTATTTTCTTTGTTTTTCTTTGCATCCTGTTTATTTGATAGTTGCTACAGCTTCTCCAGATTGTAGATTCACCACTGTTATTTGGTCACCCTTTGCAGCCGAAATCTTTGCTGTTATCGAAGTACCGCTCCATTTCGATATGCTCGAAGCTATTACCTGAGCATTATTATGAAGAGCGCTTACGTAATAATTTGCGTTTGTTGCTGGCTTGGCTCCAAATCCGTTACCATTGATGACAAGGGTTCCTGCTTGTCCATATCTACCTGGAGTAAAGGACATAGATGTTATGGTTGGATCTGTTACTGCGGTCAATGTTACCAGATTGCTGAGTGTATTTCCGCCTTTCACAAGTTGCAGTTGATGGGTTCCTGCGGTGAGTGCTGGAATATCAACTACTATCTGCGTCTGTGTTAGGGTTGTTGGAGTGTACTGAACTCCATCTACCGTTACTACAGATGTATAGTTACCATCAGGATTGACGAAGTTCACACCTGTTAAGGTGAGAGTTGTTGCACTTCCTGCTGGTATAACTACCGGACTTATACCAGTCACTACTGGGATAAGAGGCCCTGGTATCCATGTATCTGCTGGCAACCATGAGTTGTGACAGCCATAACAATCAGTATTGTTATTTATATGACCTAATCCTTGCTGACCATTTTGTTGATAACTGAACTGGATGTTATGGATCGACTGTACATCGTGGCATTTCTCGCAGCCTGTACCATTGATTGTTACATTAACAGTACCTGGTTCAAATGCTCCGATAGCAGCATCTGCTGCTTCGATGGTTGAGTTCCTAACCTCCATCGCACCTGTGTCAGTAAGCCCAGTGCCACCGTCTGTTATGTTGAATCTCAGTGGGAATGTAATTCCGTGCCCAGTTGAGTTCGTGGTGTCTATTACATGGCATACGCTGCAACGATTGGCTACATTGACGAACGGAGTAGATGGTCCAACATTAGTTACAGTACCATTTGTAGTCACGTTACCGCCCAGAATTTCCCTGTGATGGTTGTTATGGTTGGTTCCGATTGGAACTGATGTTACACTCGGCCCGTATCCGGTGTTGTTTACAAGACCCAGATGGCATGATTCACAGCCTCCCCATGCCTTATCTAATACCTGTGTATTAGACGAGTCAAAAAGCACCGCCGATAGAGGTGACGATGTGTTTGTAGCCTTTATTGTAGCATACGGAGTTATCATAAACGATGTAGAATACGACGGTATATAGTGGTTGTCGTTATAGTTGTCTACGAAACTGCCGTGGCAGAAATTGCATGTCCTGTTAGCAGCAGGGTTTCCGATGTTGGCGTCATCATATGTCGTATTGATGTGATGAGGTCTGCTGAAATTACCTACACGCGCGCCAAAAGTCGAATCTGCCCAGAAAGCTGTTCCATTATGGCAATCTGTACAGCTATGATCCAGCAATATACCATTTCCTATCCCAGGTATGGTTGGATGGCAATCCTGGCATCCGAATGGAACATTGGTATATGGATTGGTCACTCCTCTTTGAACCATACCGTGATGTCTTGTATCTACTCCACCAAGAGTGTTGTTATATCCTCCGCTGACATTCGTTCCTGCTGACTGATGGCAAGCTCTGCATGCGCTCTGGTTTGCAGTGCTCCCATCGGTTGTCTGAAGTTTGTCAATACTGGTATCGTTTATTGCAAGGTTTTGTGGCACCGGCGGCGGTGGTGGCGGCGGCGGTGTTAATGCATATCCTATTCCAACTAATAATGCAAACAGCAGCATAGCTGGCACTATCATTTTTAAATTTTTCATTTTTATCTCCTATCCGTTTTTATTTTTATTTTCATTTTTCACATTTTCTTTTTCAAATTTCATTCAAAAACATTTTCTTCTTTATTTTCAATATCTGTACAAATCTTTAGAGCCTATCTGAGGGTTTTGTGAGATTGCTGGTTTGTTACTGACAATATCAGCATTTCAATCATTAACATACTCGATCACATATTCAGTCATGCTTGAAATGCCGTATGAATGATAGCATCCGCTAACGACTTCGAATACCTATTCTGATACGCTCTTGGTTTCAGCTTCTAATTCTTTTTACTTGACTTTATGATATTTAAGAGAAAATCGCAAGTCAAGTTTTTTCACCTCCATTTTGTCGTGTATGCTAATGATCGAACAACCTGCTATCGTGCAGTTACAAGCTCTCCAAATTTCACATAGCATCATTTTATCATCATCCTATCCAATTACTCAACAACACTATCAGCTAAGTCGACGAGAGTTTCATCATTCCCTTACTTACTCCAGATTAAGCTGAATAATTGATTTTACAATTACAGCCCGTACACGTTTCTATATTGTCTTTCCTATCCATCCTTATTAAGCTAAGGTCTTTAGTCCTAATAATTATTATTCTCATACCTTTTCCCATATAAATACTTTTCTATCATCATATCATAATAATGATAATACGGGGTAACACCCCGATTTGTCAGGTTTTTATTTTATTGTTCATTTAAAAGAACATAAAATAGAAGATTTCAAGAAGATGAAAATCAATTATAGTATTATATGGGTGAAGCATCTGGAAAAGCGGGGGGATTTTTTGCTAAGTTTGCCAAAATAAAAACGTTTTTCACAAAAGAAACCGAATCAATAGAAAAATATGACCCAGCGCTACATGGTCCCCTTGTTGCTTTCAAAGGTCTTGAAGGGTATACCGAGGTCGAACGCTACTGGGTGAACGAACCCTATGCCTTTGTGGTAATACTTCTCAATCCAGAGGATAATAACAATCTGTATTATGTCGTTGAGCCAACTCTTTCGGATTTTGAGGACATACTGCTGAAAGATATCAAAGAAAGACTCAAGGATGTCCTTCTTGTTGAAGAGATTAAGAGCGACGAGGATAAAGATAAGACGCTCACAGCCAGAGCTAAACAACTGATAAAAGATTATGCGATTGAAATAAGCCCGATAATTCTTGAAAAAGTATTATACTACTCACGAAGAGATTTCATTAATTTTGGGAAAATCGACCCGCTCATGCATGATAACAGGATCGAGGATGTTTCTGCCAATGGTCATAACATCCCGATATACCTTTACCATAAGAAATACACCAATATAGCCACAAATATATACTATACTGAAAAAGAACTTAATTCGTATGTGGTCAGGCTGGCACAGCGTTGTGGTAAGCACATATCCATAGCAGAACCAATGATCGACGCCACGATGCCTGACGGCTCGCGTATCCAGATGACGCTCGGAACAGAGGTAACATCACGCGGCGGAACGTTCACGATCAGAAAGTTCAGCGAAGTCCCTATAACGCCTGTTGACCTGATTAACTGGAACACATTCTCGGCAGAAGAGATGGCATATCTCTGGCTGTGCATCGAGAACAACAAGAGCTTGATATTCGCAGGGGGTACGGCTTCAGGTAAAACGTCTTCTCTCAACGCTGTCTCCCTGTTCATCCCTTCCCAGGCAAAGATCGTCTCTCTTGAGGATACACGGGAACTGAAGCTTCCGCACCCCAATTGGATCCCTGGCATAACAAGGGATTCCTTCACTGCTGATGGAAGAGGGAGTATAGATATGTACGAGCTCTTGAGAGCTGCGCTGCGCCAGCGTCCTGAGTTCCTTCTTGTGGGCGAAGTCAGAGGTAAAGAAGCACTCACGCTCTTCCAGGCTATGAGCACAGGTCATACCACATTCTCGACCATGCATGCCGATTCAGTGGCAGGTGCGATCCACCGCCTTGAAAATCCTCCGATCAGCGTACCGAGAACCATGATACAGGCACTCAACATCATAAGCATTCAGGCGCAGATCTATGTAAAAGGAAAAAGAGCGCGTCGGAACACCAAACTTGTTGAGATCATAGACATTGACCCGACAACTAAAAATATCAGGACAAACGATATTTTTGTGTGGGATCCATTGACAGATAAATTCCAGAGGATGGGTGAATCCAAGGCTTTGAATGAGATTATGATACGAAGGGGCTGGAATATTTCAGATCTAAAAAATGAATTGACGAACAGGCAAAAAATACTTGAGAACATGGTCAACAATAAAATAACAGATTTCAATACTATTTCCACTATCATTCATGATTATCAGGCGACCCCTGATAAAGTTCTCAAAAAATTAAATATCGCAGGATAGACCATGGCACGTTCGACCGAATTATTTTTCCAGAAATTAAAGATACTGCCGTTCTTCCTGTTCGGCGAGAAGATGAAAGCCAACAAGGAAAAGTACCGCAACCTGCGGACAGCTATGAGGCAGGCGCGCATTTCTATGTCCTATGAAATGTACATTTCAAGTGCCATGTTCTATTCTGCGCTCGCTGGCGTCGTAGGGGCATTTTTAGGGGTGATGCTGGCGTACCTTCTGGTTTACATCGTGAAACTTCCAGCACGGATTACCCGTATTACATTCTCTCCATCTACTGCATGGCTTCTTCAATATAAAGACATAACAATAGCGATTTTTATCGTTGTTTTCCTTACTCTGCTTCTTAGCGGTATTACCTACGTGATCTTTCTATTGTATCCAAGTTTTAGGGCCGGGGAAAGAAAGGGGTCGATCGATAAAAACCTGCCCTATGCTGTGACCTTCATGTATGCGTTAAGTCGCGGAGGCATGAACGTCATTGAGATTATGCGCTCGCTCAGTAAATGCACAGACACGTATGGCGAAGTTGCACGTGAAGTGGATACTGTCCTGAGGGATATGGATTATTTTGGGAACGACCTTCGGAGCGCTCTTGCGAATATCTGCGATATCACGCCATCTGAGAAGTTCAGGGACCTTATATACAATCTTCTCACGGTAATAGATAGCGGCGGGAATATTCCTGCTTACTTCAGGGACAAATCTGAGCAGTATCTCTATAAAGCCAAGGTCGAACAGAAAGGATTTCTTGAAACCCTTGGTTTGATAGCTGAATCCTATGTCACAGCATTCGTTGCAGGCCCGCTGTTCATTATTATTCTTGGCGTGATGATGGCTGTAATGGGTTCAGGGAGCAATCTGATGGTGTATGCTATCATATACGCAGTGATACCGATAGGTTCAATGATGTTTGTTGTGATGGTCAGCATCATAACACCGGGTTCAACAGGAGAGGCGCCTCTTCTTCCAACAGAGAATCTTGTAGGTACGATAGTAATTCCTGAAACAGATGAAAAGCCTGTCTTTTTGGAATTTGTAAAAGCAAGAAAAAATATTAAAATAAAACATATGCTGCATGACCCTTTAAGACCGCTTAAAGAAAAGCCTGTATATTCTCTGGCAATAAGCGCCCCTGTTGCTCTTATATATATTTTCATCTCGATTTTCAGCGGTATGAGATTGCCTAACTTTATAGACTATATAGATGATAAAATAGTTTTTGCCATATATATTATAATAATCCCACTGATGTTATTCCACGAATATAAAAAAAGAAGGGAAGATAAGATACAGTCCCAGATACCTGATTTCCTGAAAAAACTTGCCAGCACCAACGAAACAGGCATGACGCTGCGCGATTCGATAAAGTTGATGACGCGGTCTGATATTGGGATGAGCAAGGAAATCAAGAAGATCTGGAACGATATCAACTGGGGACTTGCGATCAATGAAGCGCTCGTGCGATTTGCAAACCGTGTAAGAACGCACATCGTGGCGCGCTCTGTTACCTTATTAACAAAGGCAAATGAATCCAGCGGCGATATAGGAGAAGTGCTGACAGTTGCAGGGCGTGATGCATCAGCTGAGCAGGAATTAAATAATGAACGCAAGATGAGCATGTTCATTTATATTGTAATTATTTATATATCTTTTCTTGTATTCATTGGCATCATCTATATCATATCCACGACATTCCTTGAACAGATGGTAAAAGCAGGTGAAAAATCTGTGACCTCTGGTTCAAGCGGGGTTCCTCTGAGCATAAACAGGCAAACGCTCAATGTATATAATCGCACGTTCTTCCACGGCGCACTTATACAGGGTTTCGCCTCTGGTCTGATTGCAGGAGTTATGGGAGAAGGAAGCGTGCTCTCAGGATTGAAGCATTCTATCATCATGCTGACCATAGCGTATCTTCTGTTCAATCTGTTAGTGCTTTGAAAACAATAAAGTTAATAACGCAATTCCTCATGTAAGGCGAAAGATTATCATGATACGAACTCATTACTCAACACAGATAACACCGGATATGAACGGAAGCAGCGTCACTATATGCGGCTGGGCGCATGAGATACGCGACCTCGGTGGAATTACATTCTTAGTAGTGCGGGACAGGGAAGGGCTGGTCCAGGTAACGCTTTTCAAAAAAACGATAGATAAGAATGTGCTTGAAACAGTGCGGTCTCTCTCGCGCGAATCGGTTGTCGCTGTCACAGGGGACATCAAGAAAGAAGCAAAAGCCCCCAACGGCTATGAACTTATTCCCACGCATGTAGCAGTGCTTGGAAAAGCTGATTCGCCTCTTCCGATGGATACTACCGGTAAAGTGGACGCAGATCTTGATACACGACTGGATGTAAGGTTCATGGACCTGCGCCGTCCGGCAACGCAGGCGATTTTCAGGATAAGGCACCTGATTTTAAAGAGTATCAGGGAGTTCCTTGGGAAGGAAGGATTCATCGAAATCACGACCCCGAAAGTAGTAGCAACAGCTACCGAAGGGGGAACTGCGCTTTTTCCGATAACATATTTTGAACGCGAAGCCTTTCTGAACCAGAGCCCGCAGTTATTCAAGCAGCTCATGATGTCAGGTGGGCTTGACCGTGTCTTTGAGATAGGTCCTATCTTCAGGGCAGAAGAGCATGACACTCGAAAGCATCTCAACGAAGCGACCTCGATAGATATAGAGGCAAGTTTCCTTGATAACGAAGATGTAATGGTCATACTTGAGAACCTTGTTAAACATGTTTATTCAGATGTCGCAGAAAAAGGAGAAAAAAATCTTAAGACGCTTGGGATTGAGCTAAAAATCCCGCTAATCCCATTTAAGCGCATCGCCTATGAAGAAGCCATCAGCATTGCCCGTGATAACGGCGAACGAATAGAATGGGGAGATGACCTTACAACAGAATCCGAACACTCGATAGGAAAGACGATAGGTGAACACTATTTCATTGTTGACTGGCCCACAAAGATAAAACCGTTCTATGTTCTACCCTATGATAACAAACCTGAGCTCTGTCGCGCATTCGATATGATGCACCCGCGCATGGAGCTATCTTCAGGAGCGCAGCGTGTGCATTCGTATGAGTTATTGCGCAGCAGGATCATAGAGCAGGGGTTGAATGCAGACGGCTTTGAGTTCTATCTCAAGGCATTCAGGTATGGGATGCCGCCCCATGCAGGCTGGGGTTTGGGCACAGAGCGGCTGCTCATGACAATGCTTGGCATTGAGAATATCCGTGAGGTGGTGCTGTTCCCACGGGACAGGAAACGGCTGTCCCCATAAAATACTTTGAAAGATGGGTATAAATTCCTATGCGTAAAAATTAAGAAGCGGGCACCCTATTTCTGTGCCCCTAGAGATGCAAGTGCCGCGGCTACCATTGTCATGTACTGTTCTACATTAGTGGAATAGTGCGTCCTTGCCTTCACAGCATCAGGGTCAGTGCCCTGAAGTTTTGCAAGGCGCATCATTGTATGCTTTGCGGCATCCACGACCCATCTATCCCTTGTAGCAGCGTCAACAATCTGTAAGGATTCTGGTCTGATGGATGTTATCACATTTCCTTCCTTTGTTGTGTATGTGCTGGGCTTTCCCACCACAGCGATAAATGCAGGCGGTGTTGTCTTTGCAAGGATCTGCGCTGCTTCTGGCTGGTACTGTCCAGCATACACAAAGAACGCACCTGTCGGGTCAACGATGCGCCCTCTCCAGAACTGCGCTTCGGTTCCCACATCTTCCTTTTCCGTGAGAGTACCGACCACAAACACACGGTTTATTTTTGCTCCTGTGGGGGTGAGCAGATACGAAGGGGAATACTGCTCCTGTCCTTCCTTTGCTTGAAGGTTCGATTCCTTGAATTCTGCTGCAAATATGCGATGAGCGACTTCACGTATATATCCCTCTGGCATGTCTAAGCCTCCTGTGCGGCTTGCGGCGCTGCTGCAGCAAGTAGTTTCTTTACTTCCTCTTCTATTGGCTTTACATCCTGCTTGATTGAATTCACGAGTATAAACCTGTCAAGCTTTGCTCCAGAGACGATAAAATACCTTCCTATGAGCTTGCTCTTGATCATGTCAAGTACAACAGCCTGGTCCAGAGCTTCTGTCGCCATCTCCTTGGCTTTATCAAGTGTGATACCTATCAGGGCTTCTGTAACTTCTCTGCTCATCAGGATGTCCTGCACCTTCTCTCCATCATCAAGGACAGCTTTCACCCTGAGGTCATACTGCCCTTCCACTTTTCCATGTTCGCCGCATGCGCCTTTTACCAGTGCCCTGTTGCACTCAGGGCATCTTTTAATCAAACCTGAGCCGCTCTGTACATCTACGATTGCGCCTCTGAATTCTATTAACTTTGAACCCACCTCGATATCTTCTTTTAGAGGGATGATTTCACTTGACTTATTGAGTTTAACACTGAACTGCCCCTGCCACTCTGAAGTGATGACATTTTTGAATAAGTAACTCTTACCTTCTTCAACAGGCGGTAGCGCAGCTTTTGACCATTTTGTGAATTTTATAGTTCCTGATTCATCACCCAGCAATCCTACCTGCGAAACAGATTCGTGGGTGTTCTCCCACAACTGGATAACTTTGCCGCGCAATGTGACCCATTTTCCATCTTCTTTTATGTCAGAGATTTTTACAAGCTGAGTCTCTCGCTGTGCAAAGAATTCCGTCCTCGGGATGTTATGTACTTTCAGAAAATAGTTGATCACATTCCTGCGTGCTTCTTCTGGTGGAACCTTGAATTTATTTATCAACTGGTCAAGCCGTGTTTCTATATCACTTATCTGTACTTTTACGCCCAGTTCTGAAAATCGGGCTTCTATTTTTACTGCTGTTTCTTTCATATTATTCCTCAGACCTCTTGTTTGAATTTTTTATTTGAGAGGCAATCCATACCTTATCTTGTGAACATATAAATCTTCGTAGAGCGGGGTGAAAGTATTAAAATTAGATGCGGCTGCCGAGCGTTGTACTACAAGTTCAATTCGCTTTTTTCTAGGAGACCGGTTGCCGCTTTCACTTTTGCCCGGAAGGGCATAAAAGGTATTTCTGAGTAAAAAGAGATAAACTTATCGATATGCTCTCAAGCGAACATTATCATGTTATCCCGTTCATATACCCCGAAACCAACCTTTACTTCTTCGATAAGGGCATGAGCCAGGGATACACCGAGCCTGCACCTGTGAGTGAGACATTCCATCAGGTTTTGTCTTTGAACTGGACGGCATGAAAGCTTCTTGTACAGGTATTGTTTGATCCTGTCGAATTTGACTCTCCTTGTCCATACGTTTTTTATTCCACAGCGGAGTTCAGAGCAATTTATCTTTATCCCGCTCGGGAATTCGAATGTCTTCCCTTCAAACTGGGCCCTGATTTCTATTAACAAATCTGTGCTACAAGCAGGGCAGGTTGTACTTTCTATCATTTACTC
>JAWOKW010000406.1:0-3891 GCA_033854095.1 Candidatus Methanoperedens sp.
TATTGAGAGGCATAATGAGGATTTCAAACAGAGAAGTAATATCATGAGAGGTTTCAAAAATAAAAATTCTGGAAGTGCCTTTACAGAACTGAGAAGAATTGTTTACAACTTTGTTAGAACACACATGGGGCTTGGCAAGACACCAGCAGAGGAGGCTGGATTGAAGGTATCACTTGGTAACAATAGGTTGTTAAATCTCATATCTTTGTCCAATTCTCCGTTGAAATTACCTTATTCAACAAGATCTGTTGCAGAAAATAAAATTGAAAATCCTATATGTTACGGATTTGGCTGGTTCACCTGACGGAAGTTCGATTATCCTTGTATCCAGGACTATTTCCTTAAAACCTCTTGCGATGGATTCAAGAAGTAGGTATGTTTCTAACATGCTGCAGTTCTTCTTTCAATTTATTTATCGAGTTCTCAAGGTTCTCAAGGACGATGAGATCCTCCCAACCCGGATGTTCCGGGATGCTTCCATCCTGCACTTTTCTTTCAAATTCTATTTTATTGTTGAATTAGCGGCTATCCACTCCGCAAACTTTACCATAGCTCTGTACCTGTGGGATAACCTGTTCTTCTCATCATCCGTCATTTCCCCGAACGTCGTGCCATTTATCTCAAATATCGGGTCATATCCAAAACCCGCATTCCCTCTTATATCCCATGATATTTCTCCTTTCACTTCCCCTGAAAAACATAACGGCTCTTCGCCAGGACAGCAGTATCCGAGCGCACATCTAAAAACCGCGCTTCTGTTCGTCTCCTCTTCCATTAGTTTAAGTATCCTTTGATTCCCAAGAGTATCAAAAACATAGGCTGAGTAAGGACCTGGAAAGCCGCCCAGCGCTTCTATGAACAAGCCTGAGTCATCCACCATGACCTCGCTGTTTAATTTATTCGCAGCCCACTGTGCCCCGAACAATGCGATGGCTTCAGGCTCATCTTCCTGCAGTTCAGGATACCCGCAGTTGTTTTGTTCTACAGTTATTCCAAGAGGAGAAAGGATTTCATTTGCTTCCCTGACTTTATGGATGTTGCTTGTAACAAAGATTATTTTTCTCATGAATATTTTTGTTTTCTCTGCATTATTGTCTTTTTTATGAACTCGCGGTACTCAGGGCTATATTTCATCAGTATTAAGATTATCGAATAGCGAAGGAATACTGCAAACGAAACAAATCCGATTGAAAAACCTGTGATGAGGATTGCTTTTGATATGAGAGGAAGACTACTGAAATCGATCACCACGACACAACCTTGTCATACTCAAACAGCATTTTGACGATCCTGTCATATCCTGCCAGTTCATTTCCTGTAATCCCCCTTGCTTCTGCGTCAGCAGCACATGCATACGTTCTCAATCCAGGCGATGTTGATGCGTACACTGCGTCGTGCATCAGAAGTATTGCCACTTCGTGCTCTTTGCTCTGGACTTTTGCTATATCTATCGCAGTTGTATCGTCTGGGTTTCGGATGATGTGCAGTATCTTCATAATCAAAATGGTATCACAATATCGGAATCTGTGATTGTTTTTATGATCTCTTCACGCTTTGCTGCGGTTACATTTTTAAGCAGGTTCTTTATTCCTCGTTTTTCCAGCGAATTCAGATCTGCTATCATAGTGCATTTCAGCATCGAAAGCGCCTCAAATTCCTTGTTCAGGGGCTGAAGACCAATAATTTCGGTTTTCATTTGGGTAGCTGTATAAACGCCGTCATCCATGAAAATAACAGTGACCTTATCTTCACGCAGTGTCAATCCAACGCTCATACGCAGAGCCTCTGCGTTCCTGCGTGTGTTCAATGGACGGTTTCTCACAACCACGCAAATTTTTTTCATAGCTCTCCGAACGATATGAACCTGTCAACATCGCTTGCGATGCATGCATGGTCGTACTGGCTTCCGAACAATACGCCTTCAACCCTGCCGACCCTGCGCTGTTCAACATTAAGTGTGCAGACCGTTATGCTGATGCCTTTATCCACAAGCTCTGCAAATTCCTTTTTATGGATGTTGTATACGCCATCATACATCAAAAAAATGGATACCTCGTGCCCCTGCTCACGCGCTGCCCTGCTTATTTCAATAACAGAATGGGTATTCTCATTATCAGGGTTTGTGGTCAGCAGTATGCCGAGCTTCATGCCTTGCGGATCCTTACCTTCCAGAGATGGTCACCTTGCTGCTCGATTCCAAGTATCTTGTGCCCCTCGTTTTTCAGGCTGCGCGGCACGTTCTCGACAGCAGGGGCATGGTCAAAGGTCACAGCAAGTTCTTCCCCGCTTTCAAGTTCTTCGAGTTTGAGCTTTGTCTTTACAAAGGTATAAGGGCAGACCTCGCCCTTTAAGTCAAGTTCGATTGCCATATTTTCACTATATCCTGCATGACTCTCCATATATCTCTTCCTGTATTGAGGTTATCTTTGGCTCTTCTCCGCACACAGGGCAGTTCTTGTTCCAGCGCATTTTGATCTCATCAAAGCTCATATTGAGCGCATCATAATAAATCAACCGCCCAACAAGCAGGTCTCCGATCCCAAGAAGGTATTTTACGACCTCTGTTGCCTGGATGAGCCCGACCATACCTGGTAAAACCCCAAGCACACCTGCTTCCTGACAGCTTGGTACCATGCCTGGCGGAGGCGCATGTTCAAACAGGCATCTGTAGCATGGTCCTTTATGCGGTATTATCGTGGTCACCTGTCCTTCGAAGCGATATATGCTGCCGTGAGATAATGGTTTGTCTGCGAGCACGCACGCATCGTTCACAAGGTACCGTGTTGCAAAGTTATCAGAGCCATCCACGACCATATCGTATTCTTTAAAAATATCCATGACATTGTCAGCATTCAGCCTCTCGATGTATGTTCTTACCTCGATATCAGGGTTGAGGTTGTTGACGAACTGTCTTGCAGACTCTGCCTTGTGCTTTCCTACATTTCCACCGTGAATGACCTGTCTTTGAAGATTGCTCAGGTCAACAGTGTCATCATCGATAATGCCGAGCGTACCCACGCCAGCGGCAGCAAGGTATTCGATTATAGGAGCGCCGAGCCCTCCTGCGCCGATGCACAGCACCTTTGAAGAAAGAAGTTTTCTCTGACCTTTTCCTCCTACCTCAGGCAGGATTATATGACGGCTGTATCTTTTTATTTGTTCTTCGCTGAATCCACCAAGCATTGTATCACCATTTATTGAGTATGTTATTGAGCTAATTATTACTGGCAGTATTATTTGCATCCATAAAGTATTACTACCATAAATAATTTGTGGTTTGGTTCACTATCTAACTATCAATATTGGACAGGGAGAAAAATGGCTTATCTTATCTGATACACTGCCGAGAAAGAAGCGCTTGGTGGTGCTGAGCCCGCGGCTCCCTACGACAATCAAATCGAAATTATGAGATTTGGCGTAATCTACAATTCTATCAGTCGGATGTCCATAAATTATAACGGATTTAATTTCTACATCGCTTTTTCTCGATTCGATTGCCTTGTTTTGTAACTCCTGGTATAACTTTCCTTCTTCCTCCTGCACCTCGACCACTTCATTTTTAAGAGCAGCATAATCAGGCAGCGCTATAACGCTGACAAGATGTATTACAGAACCAAATTTTTTTGCAATTTCAATCGAAGTATCTAATGCCTTTTCAGATTGTTTGGAACCGTCAAATGCCACTAAGATTTTTTTAAACATTTCATTACACCTCATTTTATTTATTATTTCCATTTAAATTGTTTATGATGTTAGTTGGAACGAATCGCTTTGCAATCAGAGTGGGTACAACAGCACTGAGTATTACAGCCGTAATGATAATTGAAAACTGGATGTCTGAAAGGTATCCCATCTGACGTCCAAGCGTTGCTGTAATCGTTCCAACGGTCA
>JAWOKW010000407.1:0-13647 GCA_033854095.1 Candidatus Methanoperedens sp.
GGCAAAAATTCAAACAGATACTTTTCAATTTGCTGAGCAACGCCATTAAATTCAGCAAGGAAGCAGGTGGGGTTGTTACAGTATCTGCAAAGAAAGAAGGTGATATGGTAAAGATTTCGGTCTCTGATACTGGTATAGGTATCAGGAAGAAAGACCTTCTAAGACTTTTCCGGAAATTCGAACAGCTTGATATGGGAATATCAAGAAAATATGAAGGCACAGGTCTTGGTCTTGCTATCACAAAGCAGCTCGTTGAGATGCATGGAGGTAAAATCACGGTTGAGAGTACATATGGGGAAGGGAGCACTTTTACCTTATTACTGCCAGCTCGGAAATAGCGTTAAGGAAACCTATAAAGCCATCAAATAGAATCTAATTCCTTATGAACTTCCAGATTCTTGACGCAGATTACACATACAGCGATGGTAAACCCGTGGTAAGGCTTTATGGGAGAGATGAATCTGGAAGCAGTGTCTGCTGCTCAGTTCCAGGCTTTGAGCCGTATTTTTATGCAAAAGCAGAAGCTGAAGTGGCAGGAGTCCTTCAGGAGAAATTCAAAGACCACATAAAAAGGATCGAACCTGTTTTGCGATTTGAACCTGTGGGATATTTCAAAAACCCTGTCAGTATGCTCAAGATCATTCTTTTTGACCCAAAAGGCGTGCCTGTCATACGTGATGAAGTAAGAAAGATGGCAGAAGAGATATATGAAAGCGATATACTGTTCCGGAACAGGTATCTCATAGACAACGGGCTTGGAGGAATGGGATGGGCAACAGCAGAGTACGCACAGGATTCTGCTGATTCTGAGATATCAAGCAGCATCAAAATAACGTCAGGACATGTCAAGCCCGTGGAGCTCATGTGGAACGCACCAGTGCGATATCTTGCCTTTGATATCGAGTGCCTGCCTGTGAACGGCGCAATGCCGATGCCAGAAACCGCCCCTATTATCCTGATGAGCCTTGCTTTTTCACCTGATTTTAAAGGTAAAAAGACGCTTGTACTTGCAGGCAGGGAAGTGAGCGGGGATGTGGAAGGTTTTAGAAGTGAAGAAGCGATGCTTTCGCGGTTTTTTGAGATAATCAGGGATTACGACCCTGACATCCTTGCTGGCTACAATTCCAACAATTTCGATATTCCGTACATCGTTGACAGGATAAGGGTGCTTAATAAAAAAGGTGCAAGGATAGATTCATGCGCAGGAAGAGACAAAAAGCCGCTCTACTATAAAAAAATAGGAAATGTCACGCGAATAAGCGTGACTGGGCGCATAGCTGTGGATGTACTGCCTCTGCTCAGAAGGGAGTTCAGCCTCAAACAGTATACGCTCAGGAATGCTGCAAAAGAACTGCTCGGGTCTGAGAAGCTGGAAATTCCTTTCCTTGAAATGGAAGCATACTGGAAAGATAATGGGGACAAGCTTATAAAATTCATCGAATACGCAAGGCGTGATTCTGAGCTTGCACTTGGATTTATTTTGAAACTCAGGCTCATTGATAAATATATCGCTCTTGCAAGAGCCAGCGGGACGCTGCTCCAGGACATCCTTGAGGGAGGGCAGACCCAGATGGTCGAGAACATCATCCTTCGCGAGTACATGAAGCATGGACGCGTCGTGTCAGCAAAACCAACTGGCGATGTCTCTGATGAAAGGTTTGATGAAGGAGAGGAACTGGCAGGAGGTGAGGTGCTTCCGCCCAAGAAAGGACTTCTTGAAAACATTGTCATACTGGATTACAAATCGCTTTATCCTACAATAATGATGGCGCATAATCTATGCTATACCACTGAGGTCGTGAAAGATAGACCTGCAGAAGTAATAAAAGCGCCATCAGGAGGCGAGTTCGCTTCCAAGAAAGTGGTTAAAGGAATAGTCCCGGCGATACTTGAGGATCTCCTTAACAGGAGGCAGGCAACGCGTGAAAAAATGAATACAGCAGGCGAAGAGGAATACAGGGTACTTGATGCCACGCAGATGGCGCTGAAAATCCTCCTCAACAGCTTCTATGGATATTCTGGATATGCAAGGGCACGGCTTTACAGTTTGACCCTTGCGAGCGCGGTAACGAGTTTCGGACGCCAGAACATCCTGCGCACCAAAGCACTTATCGAGGATGAGATAAAGGAAATAAGTCTTGATGGGAAAACCATTGATTTATCTGTAGTTTATGGTGATACTGATAGTGTTTTCGTGAATCTCATGAATACAGAAATCACTCCTGATGATGCAGAAATTGTCGGGCGCAGGATAGCTGAGATTGTGACCTCTTCGCTTCAGAAGCCGATGGAACTTGTTTTTGATTCTTTTGGAAGGCGCGCCATATTCATTGCCAAAAAGCGGTATGCGATCCTCATCTTGGAAAAATCTAACGGCGGGATTAAAGAGAAAATCAGGGTCAAAGGAATGGAGACAGTGCGCCGCGACTGGTGTGAGCTGACCACCAGGACAGTTGAGAAAGTTCTTGAACTTGTGCTTAAAGAAGGAAAAGTGGATGATGCGGTCGAACTTGTGAAAAACACGATAGACCGTCTAAGGGACATGGATGCAGTAAAAGACCCGCAGCTTTTCGAGGAACTTATCTTAACAAGGCAATATACAAAAAGACCTGAGAGCTACAGGAGCAAGCAGCCCCATATAACAGTTGTGGGCAAGCTGGAAAAGCGCGGCATAATCGCAAATATCGGCGACAGAATACCGTTTGTAATTCTTGCAGGTAATGGCTTGTTCGTTGACAGGGCAGAAGACCCTGAATATGCCAAGGAAAAAAATCTTCCCTTAGATGTTGATTATTATGTTACCAAGCAGATACTTCCACCTGTTGAGCGTATACTTTCAGATTTCGGAGAACATGGGGAAAAGTTAAAGGTAATGAGGGAAAAAAGAACGCAGAAAGGACAGCGTTCATTGCTTGATTTTTAGGAGAGATTATATTGAAGACCCATCCAAGATGTGCACCGTGCTTATTATCAAGAGTCCAGTTCGAGGCAGAGCTTTCCACAAAAGACATAGCTTTGCAAAAAAAAGCTGTGCTTGCAGGGATAGAGGTGCTTCGAAAATACCTTATCGACGGTGCGCCTGCTGCATACTTATCTACAAAGATACACAGGGAAGCATACAGGGTCCTGGGCGATGGAGACCCATATTCAATAAAAAAACAGCAGAGCAACGAGGCTGCGAAAAAGCTCCTGCCTCTTGCGCAGGATTTCGTTTCTGAAAAAGACTCATTCAGGCGCGCTGTGCTTGTATCGGTCATCGGCAACTCATTTGACTTTGGTGTGCTTGGATTTGATGCTGATAAAGAAATCGCTAGAGAAACAATGCTTGGACAATTTAAACGCGGGCTTGATGTTGATGACACTGAGAGAATGAAAGTTATGCTCGACGATGTTGTATATATTGCAGATAACTGCGGCGAGATCGTATTTGACGCCCTGCTGTTTGAAGAGATACGAAAGCTCGAAGGCAAAATCACTCTCGTGGTAAGGGGAGCGCCTATACTCAATGATGTCACGATAAAGGAGGTAAGAGAACTTGGCATCGATAAAAAGGTCGATAGAGTGTACACCACAGGTTCAAATGCCATAGGAGTATGCCTCAAGGAAGCCCCGCCAGAGCTTGTTGGAGCCATGAAGAGCGCATCTCTGATTATCAGCAAGGGCATGGCTAACTACGAGACCATGTCAGAATATGATTTCAGACCTATTGCATATCTTTTGAAAACCAAATGCGAATCAGTCGCTGAGGCTATGGGGATTAAGAAGAACATGAACGTGGCGAGAGTAGAAAATATGATTGAACAAAATATAGTCCTCGACTGAAATTATGATAGAACACGGATAACACGGATGACGCAGATGGGCACGGATGCATAAATCCGTGAAAATCTGCCCAATCCGTCTCATCCGTGTTCTATTTAGGTTTATAAATGTATTATGTGAGGTTATGCGAGATACTATATTTGAGATTAGCCACCGTGATGCTACAGCCAGAACTGGCAAACTGGTCCTTGATAAAGGGCTTTCGACCCCGGCAATTATACAAATCCATAAAAAGGATAGTCCCATAATCGATTCCGGCTCTTTCTGGAAAAAAACCACTTCCTGCGAACCTGACTCAGGCAAAATAATCATTCTTCCACATAAATCGCTTCCACTGCATATAAGAGAAGAAATCATAAAAGAACTTAAGGATACGCAGGTGCAGCCTGCAACTCGTACAGGCATCGTCATCCATCCGTTCGCCCATCAATATCCTGCATCAGACATGTATGTTCTCGGCGCAGCAAAGCAGCTTGAGAACAATGCGCGGGCTCTGGTCAATTCAATAATTAGGCTTAAAGAAAGCACTAAGGCAGATTCGCTGCTGTATGCGCCTTCCCTTGCAACGCCAGAAAACCTCTCGATGCTCGTATATCTTGGCGTTGATCTGGTGGATGCTATTATACCAGTAATCAAGGGATATCAGGATATTTATCTTACAAATTCAGGCGAATACCATCTTGATAGCTTGCATGAACTCCCATGCACATGTGCGGTCTGTTCAGGGAGCAGCCAGCAGGAACTCATTAAATTGCCCAGAAAAGAACGTTCTGAGGCATTATCATGCCACAACTCATTGAAACTTGAAGAAGAAATGCGCACAGTTCGCCAGCATATAAGGTCAGGGAATCTTCGTGAATATGTGGAGCGCCAGTGCAGAGCACGCCCATGGCTGACAGCCGCACTTCGACTCATCGACTTTGAATATACATTTCTTGAAAAAAGAACTCCAGTGTTCAGGCAGAATACATTATACTCCAATACATCAGAATCACTTAACAGGGTCGAGATAAAGAGGTTTGCCCAGCGTATTAAAGAGCGATATACAGCGCCTGACATTGATACTCTTGTACTTCTTCCATGCTCAGCAAAAAAACCGTACTCCACTTCCCTTTCTCATCAGAGATTCATCAGTGCTTTAGGAAAATATAGAAAATATGTTCATGAAGTGATGCTCACTTCCCCCTTAGGGGTCGTGCCGCGAGAGCTTGAGCTGATGTATCCAGCAGCGCATTACGATACGCCTGTCACAGGGCACTGGGACCTTGAAGAGCGCGCCTGGGTAAGCGAATGCCTCAGGTCGTATCTTATAAAGAACAGATACAGGACCATAATCGCACATGTAGAAGGCGCATACAGGGATATTTGTGAATGTGTGGAAAAGGAGCTTGGCATTGATTTTGTATATACATCCCATGAAGCTGTTTCATCTCATGAATCGCTTGAAGCTCTACGGGAATCAGTTTCTGGACTTGAAAACGCTAAAATGCGGTCAGATATGGATGTAAAACTTGATATCATTCGCGCATCCGTGGATTATCAATTCGGGAGCGGAGCAGGCGATATGCTTGTTGAGGGTGGTGTTGTTAAAGCTCCTTTCCCAAAGTTCCAGTTGTTCGCAGATAAGCAGCTTGCAACATTGATCCCGCAATACGGGACAGTCGCACTCACACTTGAAGGCGGGCTCAGGCTCATTAATCACCCATACTACCATGTGAAGATAGGCGACTTTATACCGCACAGCAGCATCCTTGCGCCCGGCGTGCTTGACGCTGACCCGCAGATACGTCCGGGCGATGAAGTGATTGTCCAGAGCGAAGTGTTTTTCGGGGTCGGGCGGGCGCTAATGAGCGGCTGGGAAATGAAAGAATGTTCAAAAGGGGTTGCTGTGGAACTTCGGCACTCAAGGAAAGCCGAATGAACTTATCGGGGTCAACTAATCATGAACCTCCTGAGGTTCATAGATACTGTATGAAAAATTTCGTTTTTTCATACGAAGGGATAGAAAAGTCCCCTTCCGAAAGGGAGGGGAGGATGTCACGAGAAATAGACCATAAGAATTATACCCTTTCATGCCGATTATGTTCTTGTGGCTTAAAATGGAAGTTATAAAAGATTACCAAATGAAAAAGGATGGCTTAATTATTTACCGCAACTTATTAGAGAGGGCTGGGATCGGGGAAGATGTCGATGTATTGACCAAAGATCATACTATTGTCATCAAACCAAAATATATGACGGATAAAGTTCGTGGTATAGTTAAAAAAACTCCTCTCACTGTAGAAGATTTAAACGAGCTTTACCATGCTTCGAAGGGTGTATAGGTGTTCCTGAGCGAGTTCTCTGGAGAAGACCGTATATTTATTGATGCAAATATATTTATTTATAATGCTTTGGATAATCCAACCTATGCGGAAGCATGTTCTGATTTCTTAAAGTTGGTTGAAACAAATCGAATAAGCGGAACGATTACGCCACTGATTATGGATGAGATATTGTTCAAGATACTGGTTGCGGAAGCTTCGCAGTACATTGACAAATTCAATATATGGAACCTGAAAAAGGAAATAAAAAAAGCAAAATTTTCTTCATTGGTTTATAAGCCCGTAAAAGAGTATGCTGAGTACCTGAAAGAACTCACTTATGGAGGTTTAGAAATAGTAGCTATAGATGGAGGAACAGTTGAAAAGTCAGTAGACCTTGGAGAACAATACGGTCTATTGACTACCGATGCAATACATCTCTCTGCGATGAAACAGTATGGAATAATTCATATAGCCACAAATGATTCTGATTTTGAAAAAGTTGATTTTATAAGAGTTTATAAACCAGAGGGTTAGCGCATCTATGATTAGAGAGTCCCAGAGTAATAAAATAATCGACAACGTTTGCGCTATCCAATCGTCTGAGCATGAAATATCTCAAATCTGCAATTTTTTTATAGACCAACATCAAAAATCATTTGTACATATTTTATATATCTCGATTTTTGGTCACAAGCTGGTTTCAAATACGATCCATTTATCTTAAGATTTTTTGCTTTACATCCACCAAGACATATATATTTCAAATCACAATTTGTACAATATATTATTTTATCAATCTCAGTATACTTATTTATAGATAAACATTTTTTAATAATTTCTTCAATGTCATGGTCTAATATATTTCCTTGTTTATTTATAAGAGAATCACATGGATAAATATCCCCATTGGCATCAACTCCAATAGATATTCCTATACCACAATTTCTCATATTTTTAAATAATAAAAACGGCAAATCATCAATCTTATTAGAATTTTTAGAAATAAACTTAAAAATTTCTATGGCATTTTTATATTGGAAGGTATGAAATTCGTCTGGAAGTTTCTTGGCACGACCATCTATCTCCAATTCTGCATTAAGTCGCATATTTGACATTTTTAACCCAAAAGAAACTAACCATTCTGGCAAGTTATCTCTTATTTCTTCAAAATTATGATGCATAATGGTTAAAGCTATTTTCAATTTGTTTTTATCTGGAAATTTTAAAATAAAATTGGAAACATTTTCATAAGTTCCTTTTCCTCGAATATAATCATGCGTCCTTTCTGATAATCCTTCAAGTGATATTTGTACCTCATTTATATAATGCACATTTGGTATGACCTGATTTAGTCCATTTGTATAAAAAGTGATGCTTTTTCCTTTTTCTTTCAAATAACAAATTAATTCTGGAATAAATTCTACTGTTGTTGGTTCTCCTCCACTTATTGTGATATCTGGTTTTGTGATTACCGAAAATAAGTTATTAAAACCATTTATCCAATCATCCAATTCAAGTTCTCCTATTTGTTTATTTCCTGCTTTTATGTAACAATGTCTACATCTTAGATTGCAATGGTGTGTTAATATTAAATGGATATTCGTTGGATATTTATCAGCATCTGGGGCTATATAAAGAAGATTATTGCTTAGTATTCCACGGCGCGTTAGCTTTGTTATCAGTTTTTTATATACCTCAACCGCATCTTCTTTATTTATCCTTTCTGAAGATAATTTGGAAATTATTTCATCTATTTGGAACTCTTTTAGCAATAAATCAAATGCTATAGCTTCTTCATCAGTCAACACAACCCAGGATGGTAGAGCAGGAATGATAAATAAATTAAATTCTCCAATTCTATGATACGATGCGTTTCTTCTTACATCATTTATGTTCATATTGTGATTTAAAGGTATACAACTCTCAATGACGAGTTATATACCATCGATATTGAAACAAATTAGCAATCTTTTCTCTTATGAGAAGATCTGCATTGTGAACGACCATATGGATGGACTAATCTATTCATGCATTCTCCTTCAGAGAGCATAATACGTTTATCTATTTTTATAGTTTCTACCTTTTTTCCTTGCCAACAATCTATTACTTCTTGTTCCATTTTATACCTCTTTTTCATTAGAATTTATTGTACAATACATTCGCCATTAAAAGACATTAATATCGCCTAATTTCGTTATTTATATAAACAGTTGCCGAATTAAAATTGGATCAGGCTTTTATGAAAAACAACTTTCTTCTATATAAAAATGCCGTATACACACATGGAGACCATCAACTTAAGGATATGTCCAGTATTTCTGTAAATAAACAACGAACTGCGGCGAACTGATACGAACTCGTTGAAATTAATTGGAGTTCGTTCCAGTTCGTATTAGTTCGGTGTTTTGTTTTTAAGATGGCATTGATTGGAGAATAAGAATATTCTGGAACAGAATTCAAGAATAATGATAAAATATCTTGAAAGAGTCTTAAGTTGAAGGTCTCGCTCTCCGCAAGCGTTAACTCCCGCCATCCGCAGGTACTGCTCTATTTCTAATTTTGACTTCAGCAAAAGCTATATTGTTTTAGAACCTGCTATAGTTTATGCCTATCCTGAAATATGACTTCAGCAATCGTTTTTTAACGAGGCGATAATACGATGAGGATTTCATGCGCATCCCTGTTTCTCTGGGAATACAGTGTCCACGATATAATGGAGATACTGCTGGACGCAGGGATAGGAAGCGTTGAATTCTGGGCAGAAACACCTGATTTCTGGAAGAACAGGCATGATGAGGCAGCGATCGCACTACTTGAGGAAGCCATATCCATGATGCCACAGGGATGCAATCTCCATGTCCCGATTCTGGATCTGAACCCGTCATCATATAATGAGCATGTACATGAGGTCACAATAAAGGAAACGCTATGGTCCCTTGAACTTGCTAACAGGATAGGAGCCAGAGTGGTCACAGTTCACGCAGGTAAGAGGACCGTGCACCGCACGCCTACGAATGAAGATAGAGAAAAATTCCGAAAATATTTAGACATATGCAAGAATAGAGCTGATAGTCTGGGGCTTAAGCTTTCGCTTGAAAACAGCATGCCTGATATCTCAAGCATGTGCTCTATTCCGAAAGAAATGAAAGAGGTCCTCGATGACTTTACAGGGCTTTTCTTTACGTTCGATGTAACTCATGCGTTCATCGTTTCTCCTGAAAATGCCATGTCGTTTATAAAAGAACTTGGTGATAAAATAATCAACGTACATGTTGGCGCACCGCATAATGGAAAACCGCATTATCCTTCGCACAGGGTAAAGGATATGGGTGAGGTGCTGCTTGGACTTCGGGATTCTGGTTATGATAGCGACCTTACGATTGAGATCGATGATAAAACATACTCTCTACCCATGTCAAGGGAAGATAAGATAAGGGAACTAATCGAGGAAAGGGAATATCTGGAATCGATATTTAATGCGGAAAAATCTTCGAAACCCTTTATTTGAACAATCACCAGAACAATTCCAGAAAACTTATAAATAAAACAGGCAATCTCACCGTGTGATCAAATATGGTCGTAAAGATAGGCTTTATAAAACTTGGAAATCTTGGGACCTCACAGGTAATAGATCTATTACTTGATGAGATCGCAGCGAGAGAGGGAATTGCAGTGCGCGTGTTCGGCACAGGTGCAAAGATGGGAAAGGATGAGGCTGCTGACACAGTATCATTTAAGAAATGGGAGCCTGCCTTCGTGGTCATGATAAGCCCAAATGCTGGCGCTCCTGGACCGACTGCTGCGCGAGATATCTGGAAAGATGTACCCACAATCGTGATATCTGACGGTCCAACAAAGAAAGAGGACAGGGAAAAACTTGAACAGGCAGGTTTTGGCTACATAATACTGCCAGTTGACCCATTGATCGGGGCAAAAAGGGAATTCCTTGACCCTGTTGAGATGGCATCTTTCAATAGCGATGCAGCGAAGGTATTATCGGTTGGCGGTGCGATGAGGCTTGTCCAGACAGAGATAGACAAGGTCGTTGAGCAGGCTGCTGCAGGCACAGCTCCGCTTGTGCTCCCGAAGGTGCTTGCAAAACCTGAGAAATGCGTCGAAAGCGCGGGATTCACGAACCCATATGCAAAAGCCAAGGCGCTTGCAGCTCTACATATAGCAACCAAGGTAGCAGAGATCGATTTCCCTGCATGTTTTGTGTTGAAAGAGGTAGACCAGATAGCAACTACAGCTGCGTCAGGTCATGAAGCCCTGCGCGCTGCTGCAAGGCTGGCTGATGAGGCTCGTGAGATCGAGAAAGCAAACGATTCCGTTCTGAGAAAACCGCATGCTAAGGATGGAAGACTGCTGACCAAGACAAAATTGCTTGAGAAACCGCAGTAGACAGGATTTTAATGGAAGCGATAGCACTTCCATTCAAAATTCTTCCATCAGATCAAGATCGTGCTCAAAACGTGAAGGGATGCATTTTGGTCTTTTTCTATCCCTCTCACGAATCTTATCTTCCAGGGCTTTATAAACTACCTGGTACTCTGCATCGCGAGCAGGGTCTCGTTTTGTTTCTTCTTTCAATTCTTCTAAAATGTCCTGCAGTTGTCTTATCGACATATACTTGTAGCGATCTGAGTTAATAACAACACCTCTATGGCACTCTTTTCTTAAATTGACTGATGCATTTATATCTATTTTTGTTTCTGTATAACTATTTCCCAATCAGTCGTGCTTATCTGTTTGACTCTTAATATTTCATGTCCGTCTGCTTCCATGCCCCTTGGGACTTCAGTTACGGCTGTGGGATCATCCACGATTATCCTGAGAATATTTCCCTTTTTAAGGTCATGCAACGCCTTCCTGGCATGTACAAAATTATACGGGCATACATTTCCTTTCAGGTTAAGCTCCGTATCTATCTTTAAATCCGAATAGAAAGTGCCGTTAATATAAGCCCGAGTCCTCTCTTCTTTTGGGTTTTCAAGTACCTCATTTGCAGGACCGTGCTCTACAAGCTCACCGAGATATAGATGGATTACGTAGTCTGCAAGCCTCATAGCCTGGTGGATATTATGGGTGACTATCACGATAGTATAATCCTTCTTGAGCTTCAGAAGCTGTTCCTCAATATGCTGTGACGAGACAGGATCAAGAGCAGATGTCGGCTCATCGCACAGGATTATCTCAGGCTCAACAGCCAGTCCTCTTGCAAGGCAAAGCCTTTGCTGTTGACCGATAGAGAGTCTTGATGCAGGTGAGCTTAAGCGGTCTTTCACTTCATCCCATAGACCTGCGATTTTCAGATATTTCTCAACTATTTCATCCAGTTTCTTTTTGTCTCTGGTGCCATGCAGCCTTGGTCCATAAGCGATATTATCGTATATCGACATTGGAAGCGGGTTTGGTCTCTGTGGCAGCAATCCAATCCTGCGCCTTACATCGGTGATGTCAACGCTGTCTTTCAGCACATCTATGTCACCCAGCATTATTTTGCCTGAAGTCCTGGCTCCATCTGTGAAATCAATGAGCCTATTGAAGCATTTAAGAAATGTGCTTTTACCGCATCCCGAAGGACCTATTATGGCTGTTATTTGCTTCTTGAGTATTTCAACACTTATATCCCGGAGTGCTGCATGGTCGCCGTAGAATGCATTCAGGTTCTGGATACTGATATGGCTTTTCAATGTACTATTCAATGTAATCACCTTATAATATTTTTCATAAATCTCTTTGACAGAGCCCGAGATGCGATGCTCAATGCAAGTACGATTATAAGAAGTATCAGTGCGCTTGCATATGCCCTTTGCTGTACCTCAGGGAAAGGTGTGCCGAGCTGGAAGAATATTGCAAGCGGCAGCGAAGCTACAGGGTCAAAAAGTGAATGGGGAAGGCTGTCGGTATAGCCAGCCGTGAACAGAATAGAGGCTGCATCCCCTATTCCTCTGCCAAATGCAAGAATAATCGCGGTCACTACCCCGGGCAGTGCCTGCCTCAAGACTACACCGATAGTGGTCTCAAACCGAGTTGCTCCGAGGGTATAGGAGGCTTCTTTCAATTCTGCTGGGACCATTTTTATCACTTCCTCCATTGCTCGAATCATTATTGGGAGTTCCAGGATTGTAAGAACTATGATTCCACCAAGTAGCGATGCTCGTATACCCAAATACAGCATTATGATAAAACCGAATGCTCCATACACTATCGATGGTGTACCCCAGAGAACGTCAAGAGAGAGCCTGATATAATAGGCAGCCCTTGTTTTTCCAATATATTCTTTTTGAAGCGATAAGGCTGCTGGCAGACTTATTAGCAGGGCAAGTATCACAGAACCAAATCCCAGATAAAGAGAGCCAACTATAGCGTTCAGTATCCCTCCTTCCTTCCCAAGATAGTAGCCGCCTTTTGGAGTCTGTGTGATCATCGAAAGCGAGAGAGCAGGTGCGCCGTTCCAGATAATTACAGCAATGACAAAGAAAAAGCTCCCGATAACGATAGCAAGCGAAGTGAGCATCAAAAACTTAAAGAGCTTTTCTTCAAGAATTTTATCCATGTATCCTCCTTTCAATATTTATCAATATCATCCGCCCTGCAAGGGTGAAGAACAGGATGACCAGCATCAGTATAAGAGCAGCCAGCAGAAGCGCAGAATCATAAAGCGGGATTGACATCATCTCGCCGTAATTGTTGGCTATAAGGGCGGTCAGCGGATATCCTGAATCAAATACTGAGCCTGGGATTTTCGCAACATTTCCCACGACCATGAGAACAGCCATGGTCTCGCCTATAGCACGGGAGAATCCTAAGATAACGGCAGCTGCTATTCCGGGATAAGCAATTCGCATCACTGCATGCTTTACAGTCTGCCACCGTGTAGCGCCAAGCGATATGGAGGCTTCTCTTACCTCGAATGGTACTGCTCTTAACACCTGCTCTGATATTGAGATAATAATCGGAAACACCATTATCGCAAGCACGATGCCGCCTGCAAGAAGGCTGTAACCAGTGGAATAGCTACCTGCACTTAGAAAAGGTATCCCCAGGTTCCCGATTGCGGGCGCAACAGCCCCCACCAGGGGAACAACCGTAAGCACTCCCCACACGCCGTATCCGATAGGCGGTATGCCTGCAAGTAAATCGATAACCGGAAGAACCTTTGCCCTTATATTTTCATGCGCATACTCGGCAAGATAAATAGCACTCAGAATCGAGAGTGGTACAGCGATTACCATGGCAATCACGGTCACATAGAACGTGCCAAGAATGAACGGATAGAGCCCGAATTCGCCCTGGGAAGGCAGCCATGTACTGCCAAGCAGAAGGTCTCCCAGCGATCTGGCTTCAAGGATCGGCTCTGACCGCAGGTAAAGAGCGAAAGCCACAATGAATACAAGCGCGCTTGAGAAAATAGCCGCTGCCAGCATGAGCCTGCTGGCAAAAGCATCCTTTAGTTTTCTAATATTCATAAGCTATGCACACTTTACTAAAATAAAAAGTAGAGGGTTAAGGCAAA
>JAWOKW010000408.1:0-3882 GCA_033854095.1 Candidatus Methanoperedens sp.
GGTCACAGAGCTTGAAAAGAACAGAGTAATGATATTACCAGATGGATCCCAGATTGTTACTGAACCTACGAAAAAGCAAAAAGAAATATTCAAGGCATTATGTGCCTAACCAAGGGGAACTCAGGTTGAAATTGCGGGCATCCATTTTAGAGAATTCTTGTTTTTTAGGAGGGGGTTCTCCAATAGATTTATTAGTCTCACCCACATTTCATGCATCTATGGAAATACTTGCAGATATCGGAGGAAGAGCAGGGCACGATTGTCGGGGTTTCTGCAGATATTGTTATTTTAAAGGGGTAAAAGAAGTTCCCGCTTTTGGGTGCAAACACTGCCTTCCATTTCAGAAAGGCTGTGACTACTGTACCAGAAATGTAAAAGAAAGCTATTTCGGTTTTAAACCTTTATCTGTAGTAACACAGGAAGTTAACCAGGCAGTTTTTTTCAATACCCCGTATTTAAAGACCGAGGCTGACATATCCAAATTCAATGTGAGCGGCGGAGGGGATGTGAGTTGTTATCCAGAGCTCAAACCTCTTGTGAAGTTTCTCTCACAATATAAAAGACCGATACATCTGGGCTACACGAGCGGCAAAGGATTGAACAAAGAAGATGCTCTGTTTTTTATCGGTCAGGGAGTAAGCGAGGTAACGTTCACTGTTTTTGCCACAGACCCTGAACTGCGGCGAAAGTACATGAACGACAGGACAGCAGAGGATTCTCTTGACGCGCTTCGCACCCTTGCTGAGAAGTGCGATGTTTATGCAGCAGCAGTGCTTATTCCTGGCGTGAATGACGGCGACACACTTTTAAAAACATGTGAAGACCTTGAGGAAATGGGTGTAAAAGGTCTAATCCTGATGCGTTTTGCAAATGCACCGGAACAGGGTCTAATACTTGGCAATGCCCCTGTTATAGAGAATGTTGTGCCTCATGAGCTTTTTGAATTCAAATCCATAGTCGATGATATAAACAGAAGATTTTCATTTCGCGTCACAGGTACACCGCTGTACGATCCAGAGATTGGCTCGCCTTTTGCTATACGAAATGAAAAAGATGCACTTTCGAGATTGCCGCAGCTCACAAAAGAAGCGACCATAATAACAGGTGGAGTTGCAGCCCCGCTATTAAAAGAAATTTTCGATAAGTTAGGTGGACTTGTAAATGTTGCGGCGTTAAAAAAAGACATTAGCTGCCTGGTCACCATCGATGATATAAAGTCGCTTGATTTGTCCCAGATAAAAGAAACCGTGTTCTTTCCCGGCAGAGCATTCGTTCACGACCCTGAAATTAAAAAAGTACTATCATGCGATGGCATAAATAGACTTGTCCGAAGAGGACCTGATATGCTCACTGTTGATGGGGAGATGAGCATTTCGATGACAAAGGAGGAGGTCATATCTAAGGAAATAGAGGCTTTCACTGAATTGATACAGATGATAAATGTACTTGGAACACATAAAACCACAAATACGCATTCTCGGCATCGATGACTCTGCTCTGATAAATGAAAGGGTTACGATAATAGGAGCCTTTTTCAGGGGAGGTGAGCAGCTTGATGGAGTTCTCTGCTCGCATATCACAAAAGACGGCATGGATGCCACTGATACTATTATCAGCCTAATCAGGAATTCAAAATACTATCTCCAGATAAGGATAATCATGCTTGACGGCGTAACCTATGCAGGATTCAATCCTGTAGATATAGAGCGGCTTTTTGGTGAAACCGGTATCCCTGTCATTGTTTTTATGCGCTCATATCCTGATTTTGAAAAAATCAAGCTTGCACTACAGCACCTGCATGAGGCAGAAAAAAGATGGGAAATAATAAAGCGCGCTGGCGAAGTGCATAAAATCGAGCAGGAGAACCCTGTGTTCATTCAGTTCCGCGGGATAGATAAAGAGAGCGCGGTTGAGATTGTGCGCATGACATCTATCCACAGCAATATCCCTGAGCCGCTCCGTGTGGCACACCTCATAGCAACAGGGGTTGTGCTTGGCGAATCCACAGGCAAGGCTTAAGTTCGCTGGACAAAGATATTGAAAATCTTGCCTTCCTGCACAACTGCAAGAAGTTTATTCCCTGATTTCTTGGCCCAGCTATCGATATTCTGCGGCGCAACAGGGTCATCTGCTACTATCTTCAATACTTCGCCGCTTTTTAACTGCTCAACCTTTTTTTTGGTCAAAATAAGGGGATATGGGCAGCATTCGCCGCGCACATCTATTGTTTCATCAGGAATTATTTCTGCCATCAGAAGACCAGGTTCACGTCTGCTTCAAGTATCTTGTCTGTCAGTTCGTCAAGTGAGATCTTTTTTATCCCATCGATGATCTCGCTGTCGCTTATGCTGCGCTTTGATATATCTCTGTCAAGAGCGAAGAAACTTACGATTTCAAGGTTCTTGGTTATTTCAGATTCTACAGTCGGCACATCCTTGAGCCATACTGCCAGGTCCCCATAACCTGTTTTCTGTCCCTTTACTATTGAATGCACGCCGCCGCTTGCGAAAATCAAAGAAGCCTCGTTCCCGGCAGCGACCTGGGATGCTGCCATGGGCACTGCTCCGAACGCATCTTCCTTTCCATACGGCGGCTGTGTAACGATAATATTTACTTTTTTGCCCATTGTCTCACCCTATAAGAATGGTTTTATCTGATTCTGCTGTCCATTCACCAAGGTCATACAGCCCGCCGATTATAACTCCCTCTGTCTGCTGCTTTGTGACCCCACGGGAATCTGTGCATTTTATACATGCAATGGCATCTGCTTTTGGTTTCTTTATGCCTTTTTTCACGATTGTTCCGAAAATGGTCTCTATTGTTGGGAACTCCTTGGGAGCCTGGTCCCTGTGTGCGATCACAGTGGCATCAAGGTAGTTAAAGAAGTTAACAGTGATGCCCTTTTCTTTTGCTGCATGTGCAAGCCTCATCATCGTGAATACGCCTTCGTCCCTGTAAGGACCATTTATAGATACGATTGTAAGTTGTTGGTCTGTCATGTTATCACCTAAAACCATGCGACCCTGTCAGAGCCCATGATAAGGTCAAGAAGAGTGTTTATTTCTTTTATTTCTACCCAGCTAATCAATTTATCTGCAAGCGACCTTGAAAGTACGGCTTTGTCATCTGCGTATATCTTTATACCTTTTTTATGCGCTGCTGAAAGTTTATTCCCAAAATCTGATTTTCTTGCGGCTGTAACACCATCTTCAACTAAATACAGTGCTACGTCGTTTCCTTTTTCTTTTGCATCGAGCCCGATATCGAGGACAAGATCCGGGGTTTCCGTGGTGTAAGGGTCCTTTGATAAGACCAGTAGCAAGCTTGTCATTGTTACCTCTTTGGTTATCTGATATATTACTATGTGTTTTAAAGGTTTTGATATAGGCAATATTAATAAACAATGCCGACTATTTTGCCGATATACTGCCGAGGTAGCCCAGCGGCCTACGGCGCCGGTCTTGAAAACCGGTCGTGCTTTGCACGGCGGGAGTTCAAATCTCCCCCTCGGCGTCCTGATTTTCAAGTTTGAAAAATTTCTGTGCGTCCAGAAATTGCTGTCCCAAAGGACAATTGAATCTCACCTTCTTAATACAAAAGGGTTTTTAAAGCATGTTAACAAACCCTTTTCCCAGATAGCCCCTCCTGACATCCATGAGTTTTTAGGTCTTATCAGAGAAACCAAGTCTCCCAGAACATATCGCAATTACTCATGCGATCCGTCAGATTATGGATGATCGGAATTGGATAGGGAAAAACATCGACTATGCAACCCGTGCACGCGAGGATTTTGGTCTTGAGTTAACTGATATCAATGATAAACTGTCTGGCTTAATAATCATCGGCAGGCGGAAATCACTGGATCCAAGTACAAATGCGCTT
>JAWOKW010000409.1:0-5056 GCA_033854095.1 Candidatus Methanoperedens sp.
GGGAAGAACCGGTCAAGCTTGAAGGGATATTCAAGGTGGCTTCGCAGGGCGGATTCATCAAGCTTATCAAGCCACTCCCTGACCGCAACGTCATGAACATCAAATACACTTATGATGGGAATCAGGAACAACTGCGACATGACTGAGCTTTTTAAGGCTGGTCAGGCTTTCCTCTCCAGGGCATTCTGAAGAAGTGTCCTGATATCATTACGAATGTCCGTACCTGCAGAGTTGTCAAGGTACAGAATCCCTTCTTTTATCTTGTTCCTATCCGGCGGGTTTTTATGAAGCTCTGATATGGCATTGATCAATATATCCATGTCCATCTTCGGAGCTGTGCCTGTTATCATTACGAACGAATCGCCCTGTTTTTCTAATCGAACCATATGTCACCTCTTTTTGTATCTCTTCAAATATTGACACTCTCCACGGTTGAAGGCGGGAGATTCTTGGACACTCGGTTAGCAGAACGCATGACCGTTCCACCTCCTGACCAAGGGCACTGCCAAATGTACCACTACTGGTCTACCTGCTTCTAGGCTTTCCAGATACGTTCTTAAGATGTTCAATGCTCCATTTACGTCTGCATTAAGTTCTGCACCGCAGTTCTTGCATCGATACAATCCTCTGTGAATTCTGTTGCTTTTCCTCACAGTTCCACATACTGAACAAGTCCTGCTACTATTTCGTTCACTCACCTTCTTGACTGATATGCCTGCTCCCGCAGCTTTGTACGAGAGCATTTGAGTGAATTGGTTAAAACTCCACGAATGCAATTTCTGGTTGTTTTTTCCTATGTTCCTGCTCCTGCCTTCCCCATTTTCCTCTTTTCTTATATTCTTAAGGTCGCCTATGACAATTGTGCTAATGTGGTTATTGATTGCGAATTCAAGTATCTTATTTGAGGCTGCATGAAGGATATGCTTTGTTTGTCTTGTTCGTTTCTGAGTTAGCTCTGATAGACCATCCGACCATTTTTTGCCTCTGGCCATGACCCTTCTCTGCACTTTTCCTATCTGCTTGTTGAAGTACCTCCAGACCGATGCTAATTGTCCTCCATCGATGATCTCTTCCATTCCATCTTCGGTTACGCAGGAAGCGATGTTTACGATGCCCAGGTCTATTGCCATTGCTTTTGTATCCGGCAGGGGTTCAGGAGCGACAACTTCTTGAACGACATGAGCAAACCATGTTCTGTCTGAATACTTTACCTCTATAATCTTTGGCTTGCCTTCTATCGGTCTGTGGGATTGGAATGGTAAAACTAAAAATGGTTCTGTATATCCAAGTTCTTTTTTAACTGATTGCGGTATGGTTAGCCTTAATGTATTTCCCTCTACCTTGAATGCGCTTTCTTTGAATGTAATAATAGACAAAGATTCTTTTGGTCTGAATCCTGGTGGTTTTGCAGTCGTATCGGTTTTTCTCAGCCTGAACCATGAGCGATAGGATTGGTCAAGCTTCTGCAATACTGCCTGTGCGCTATGGTGCGGGAGTCTCTTATGCCACGAATTATCTCTCAAAACGTCCTCTTGCTCATAATAGTTAGGGATTTTACCAGCCTTTTCCCATTTCTGTCTCCTCTCCCAGTTAGCAGTATTCCAGAGTTTAGTCGATGCAAATGCCATACGGTCTAATACTGCATGTTGTTCCTCGATTACTACAAGCTTCACTTTTGTTGTGAGTTTCATTATTGCATCGTCTGAACGATAACTATAATTATCTTGAAGAGTAATATAGTTATCGGCGGCTGGAAAATTGCTACCGTCTGAACAATTGTAGCTTTTTTGTCCAGCTTCCATTCTTATTATGTTTTCCATAGTTCTTCTCTCAAGGGGTTCGCTTACTCCACGCCTAAAAGCGGGAGTTTGCGCTCACCCCTTGACCCCACGTTTCTATTAATTGTAATTCAATTGTACTGCATAGTTTATGTAAATATCCTAAACTTTTGCCCCTTGTTATGGTGACAAGCGCATCTATAGTTTTTCCAGGTGAATATGCTTTACAGTTAAGCTAATTGCTGATAATCACTTAAATATCTTCGATGACAAATGAACAGGTGAGGGCATCAGGGCTGCGTGAACTTACAAAGATCAGTCCAAAGAACAGGGATATTGATAAATTTAAATCCCGGCTCATGGAATATAAATTCGACAATGCATATCCTGATGATTGTTATATCTGGCTTGCAGATATACTGGCACTGGAGGCTGTGAATTCCGGTAATTTTGGTGTCGGGTGTGTTTTGACAGACGTTAATGGCGATGTAATTGTCCAGGGCCATAACGAGGTGTTCAATCCATACTTCCGCAGCGATCGGCATGGTGAAATGGTGGTTATGGATGAGTTTGAAGATGCCCATCAGAATATTCTTAACCCGGGAGGCTTCACATTATATACGTCCCTTGAATCCTGTCCTATGTGCCTGATACGGATGATAACTTCAGGAATTAGCAGGATTCTGCATGCTGCACCTGATATGGAGGGAGGTATGGTCCATAAAATGAAGCATCTGCCTCAATTCTGGATCGACCTGGTCGCCGGGCAGGTTTATTCCCAGGCTAAGTGCTCGCAGGAATTGATCGATGTCGCTAATGAGATATTTCTTTATAATGCCGATGAGCTTAAAGAAAAACTGAAGAATAGAAAGGCATCTGGATAGATTTGGAATCTATTCTTTTTTAAAATAAGTCGCCATGAAGCTGAACTCGGTGTTCGCGGCGTGATAGGTTTTTAGTAGTGTTTATTCAACACAGCATGTCTTTAACTTCTGAGGCAAAATTACCTTGTGAGAATAGATAAATACAGGAATTCATAGATAAGATATTAGGAGTTTTTATTCGTTGCATCAGTCGGGAGGTATGCTATATGGTGGTTAAAGTAAGTATAGATCGTGACGATTGTATCAGTTGTGGGAATTGCTGGACTATCTGTCCTGAATTCTTTGAACAGAATCCTAATGATGATTTCAGCCAGGTTATCGAGAAGTATAGGATTGGAGGTAACATCTCTGAGGGAGAAGCGCCTAATGAGCTTGAGGGTCTGGTGAGAGAAGCAGCGGATTCATGCCCGGTACAGATAATCCATGTTAAATAGTGTGTGATAGGCTCTAAAGAGATTAATTCCAAAACTGATAGCAGATATTACATCTCTTTCTTTTGTTAACAGAATCTTAAAGTCAAGAGGAAGCCTTAAATATGGGTGGAATGAATTATTTCACCATAACTGAGGGATTCTTACTGCTGTTGATAAATAGATAAGAGTATGATGGAAGAATAGACTATGCCTGAGCCTTTAATTCATTTTATAATTCCATTTTTTCTACTTGTAATGTTAGGATTTAATTTAAGGAAAGCAGCTTTAATTTCATTGCTGGCTGTTATTCCTGATCTCGATGTTATATTCCATGTTCATAGATCAATATCTCATTCTATAATTTTTATATTGGTGGTGACGGTTTCGATAAGTTTAATTTTGAATTATTTTAATAATAAACTAAGAAAAGAGATGATCGTGGCAGTCCTGGTAATTCTGAGTCACCCATTCATGGATATGTTTACTGGTTATACTCCTGTTTTATGGCCTTTATTTGATAAATCCATTTACATATTCACAGAATTGACTACAAACATGAATAATATTTTTGATTTGAATTTGATATTTAAAGTAAATTTTGATAAAATCATATTTCTACGGACTACAAATAGCGATGCGCCAATCTTTACAAGCCAGGGAGTCGGGATGAGTTTAGTACTTCTGGCAGGACTTGCAATGAAAAATCTTTCAATTAAAATTCATAATACTACGGATTTAATGAGATATTTTTTTATTAATTCAGAAAAAAGGAATAAAAAACTTGGAATAGGAAAAATGGATAAAATAACGAAAAAATAAATAACTTGCCCCTTTTTATTAAGGTTGATGTAAATCCGTAATAATATTGTAAACACTATATAAACACGCAAAGACGGAGCCAGGTCTTAAGGCACAAGATATCTTCTATCCATGGAAGACTCGATAGAACCGAAGAAAATAAACTTAACTAGATTCTATATACTGTTTTAATGCTGGAATGGGTTACATAACATCCTGAATGATACCCTGCTCAGCCTTCATCAATTCTTCAGCCAGCCCCGCAATCTCCTTTGATGCAACGTTTCCAGGCTGGGAAGCTACAAAGCAGTCCTCATTATCAAGCGCCTCCTTCACAGCCCTGCTCTCAGGGATAACGGCGACCACACTGGTCTCAAGAACTCTCTCGATTTCCTGGATCCACTCTTCATCTTCCCTGCTTGCACGGTTAAGCACGACGCCCAGGATTGTCACACCTTTCTTTTCCAGAAGAACCTTCATGTTGAGCGCATCCAGAACTGCAGGCTTATTCGGGTTCACCACGAGCAGCGCTTCAATCTCATCTGACAGTACTTCCACTGCTTCCCTGCCTGGAGGCATGTCGAGGATCACAAAATCGCTTTGCAGGGGAAAATCCTCAAG
Source organism: Candidatus Methanoperedens sp. (assembly GCA_033854095.1). Taxonomy (GTDB): domain Archaea; phylum Halobacteriota; class Methanosarcinia; order Methanosarcinales; family Methanoperedenaceae; genus Methanoperedens. Next base: position 4,495 of record JAWOKW010000409.1, read on the forward strand.
CAGTTTCCTTATTTTTTCCACGTTCTCCCTGCTATACCCATCAAGCATTATCCCGGGCGGGATTACTTTTGTGCCCATCGGACCTGTGTAGGCTACACGTCTGAGTTCAAGCCTCCCTTCCAGCACATCTACTAATCCAACAGGCGGGTTCCTCAAACCAGTGATTATTTCAAGGTTCGGCATAGCTATATCCATGTCCATGAGCGTGACCTTATTGCCGAGTTTTGAAAGCGCGGCACCCAGGTTTCCGGCTATGGTGGTCTTTCCGACGCCGCCTTTGCCGCTCGCTACTGCTATGATGCGCCGCTTCTTTTCACCTTCCATATGCAGCACGATGTCCGGTACTTCTTCCGTAATCGATTGCCGTACTTCCTCCTTATCCCCTTTTTTTATATATTCAACGAGCGCAAGCACGACCCCGATGACCAGAAAATAATAACCGTATATTGCAAGGTTATTAGCAAAACTCTCACTGTTTGCCACAGCCAGTGCGGCTCCCAGCAAGAGCAGTATCGCCGCAATTACGGGAAGCCTGAAATCTATCCTGTATGCTAGAGCAACG
>JAWOKW010000410.1:0-6595 GCA_033854095.1 Candidatus Methanoperedens sp.
TTTTTTAGTTCTAGCCAGCTTACAACACGAAATAAGACAATCATGTTTACTGTCTCATACAAATTTATATAATTTTAACACTATAGATTCTTATGTCTGATAGCAACGTTTTCATTCACATGAGCGATCTTCTTATATAGAGATTGATGAAGCTAAAAAAACAATAATGTATTGCAACTGGCCAATAAAATCTGAAGCGGTTCCCATAGATAAAGTCATCCAGATTGGCTACCCTGAGCAAAACTATATAGTGAAGTCTTTGGATTCTTTTGTCTATATTTGGTACGATGATCCGAAAAAGCCGGGTAAGGATAAATACGTTAAAATTAAAGATGCACAGTTTGACCCTCAAACAATCATTCAAGTAGCCACTGATCTTAAAAAGTTGAATCCTCAGATTAAGTTCGATGAGAAACTTAAAGAATTGGCTAAATCCTAATTGAAAAAGAAAGAAAAAGAATAAGGTATCGGGTGCTCTTTCTAGTCTAATAATTATACCCGATACCTTTTCTAGTTTTTCTCGTTCCTTTTTTGTAGGAAGTCATGCTATTAGAAATTATACTGAAGAAGCGGTTGAGAATATTATTGAGGGAGGAATTGGGCTCACAGGCGGAGTATTAACAAATTCAAAAGAAAACGAAAGGAAGAAAAAATAAGGCTGTACATAAAGAACAGCTAAACATTCAGTCATCTAAGTTCTTAAATTGAAGATTTCGATTTTCCAATACAAAAACTTAAGTATCAAGGCGTTAAACAACAGTTTCATGTTTAGTCCAGAGGATGTACTATTGATCCTGATTGTAGCTTTCCTCCTGTTTGGACCTAGCAAACTTCCAGAAATAGCAAGGTCTTTAGGCAAGGCAACTGGAGAATTTAAAAAAGGACAGTTGGAATCTGAACATGAGCTAAAGCAATCGAATAAACCTTTAAGTGATAAATATACTAGAATCCGTAATTTAGCGATAGAAATGGGTATAAATATAGAGAATAAAACGTCTGAACAGCTTATAGAGGAAATACATTCGAAAGTAAAACCTGATGAAGGCTTGAGTGTTAAAATTATAGATAAAAACCAGACAGCTTGAATATCGTATACACAGGCTAATTACAGTATATTTTCTACCAATTTCAGCCCTGTGTTTAATGCAGTCTTAAATATATCATACGGATTGTGGATACCAAGATAATGAACCATTATAGGTATTGCTACAAGAGTCCCAAGCATACTACCAAAGTTGGCAAGACCTGCTACGAGTAAAATACGAAAGAGCCTGTTCTGCATTAGCTCTTTTATTGTTTCAGTGTTCATTATATTTTTGAAATCTTCAGTCACAGGCGGGCGATAATACGCTTCCGCTATCCCTGCCAGCCACCCTACAGGTAGCCAGGGATGCAGAAATCCTGACCATGCAAGGCTAAAAGCAGTTAATATGGAAAGAGAATGCCCCCGTGCGATTATGACACCAATGGCCGAGAGAATTCCTTTAGTGATGAATAAAATTAACAGCATGATTAGAAGTGTATGCAAGGAAACAGCCCCGGAATAGATAAGAAGAGCCAGCATCCCTATAACCATTATTGATAATCCGACAGCCGTTGCCTTAAGCCAGCTAAAGCGCTTTTTTGGAAGAACCATTAGTTCCTCTGTTGGAGGAATGGATTCAGGAGAATCAAGATATTTCTGGATACCTTCACGGTGCCCCGCACCCACAACAGCTACAACCTTGCCTTCCCTGGATAAATCAAGCAGATTTTTTGCCATTATAGCGTTTCTCTCATCCAGAAGAACTGATGCAGCAGTGGGGGCAATCTTCCTTAACTCGGATACCAACTGGCTGACAACATCTTCATCTGTTACTCTATCCATATCGATATCTTCTGTACCGAAGCCAAATGTTGCACCAATGAGAGAACCAAATAGTTTCAGTTTCTCAAAAAAGGACATTTTATTCCAGAAGCGTCCAAGTGTTATCTGGATATCCCTGTCGATAAGTGCTATGCGTGCATTGTTTTTTTCGGCTTTTTCAATAGCAGACAGCATCTCTGTACCCGGCTTGATACCCTGTTCTTTACCAAACTTTTTCTGGACATAAGCGAGAAGCCAGTGCATTAAAAAGTGATAGAACTTATTTCCGCTGAGTAAATCCTTAACATTTACTTCTTTGATTTCTTCTTTCCCTTTTAATGCATTATATCTTCCTTTACAGAGTTCCACAGCCACGATATCTGGTTTCTCTCTTTCAATTACTTCATTGACCTCAGCTACGCTCTTTTCTGAAACATGCGCGGTTCCGACTAGGATAATTCTACCTGTATCAAACGAAGCTGTCGGATTTTTGTGATTGAAGATGTAACTTATTGTAGAGGTTCCTGTTGTAGATTTTCCACGATTCATATCATTCTTGTTTCTCATTGCAATGATTTTATTATCGTTGTTATAGGGTATGCAGCCTCGATATTTCTTATGGTCTTTCGAGCGATCTCTTTATATCTCGGTGTACTCTAAGACGACATTGTAAGACCAAGCATGATTAATAAAAAGCCTATCAAGAGCTTAGATTTGGGATCCGTCCAAATGTAATGAGACAGTGTTAAAACATTATATTTTAATTTTTGTATTTTAACTATCTCTTTCATTATAACTCCTTCAATCTGAAATATCCTTATAGATTTTCCACTCTTAAAAATCTTTCTCTCGATGGAATTAAATAGATGCTATAAAAGCTCCATATGTATAAGATACTGTAGTATCTGATAAAAGAGAACCACAATCAAGTGGTAGCGGGAAAGGTTTAATGGTTTCTATATCCTTAAGGCGCTTAGCTCTATTTTTCAGTTCTTTTGTATCGTACTCTTTAATTATCTCAAATTCTTTATCGGGCAAATATAATCACCTTATTGGTCCACTACATTTATCAAGTCAATTATTATAAACTTTCTTAAAACTATCTTTCCCTTAAAATAAAACCAGTTTCTTCTTAAATTCCACTCACCAGACGAATTTCAAAGCGACATATAGTATGCTCAGCAATCAGTTGTATATAACATCAAACATACTCAAGTTTTACCAGTACCCTAAATAATGTACTAAAAATAATAGAACTATTATTATTGCTATTGCAATGGATAATTTCTCAAAAAATTTAAACCTCTCTGGGGTTAACATATCTGGACTATTCCAAGGCATAATCTATCTTACGCAAGGATTATTTTGGATTAAAGTAAAGTTAACGGCTTTGCTTTTCAACTCTTCTCTCTATTTCTTTTCTTTTACTCGCATACTTTGTTCTTGATGCCGTGATTATCTTCTCCTTATTCCCTTGAAACTTGAAATTGTAAAACGGAGGTAAGGTCACAGCAGAGAAGGGCTGAGAAGTCTTACCATCTATGGCAAGCGTCAGGTAAAGGTGATGCTTACCATGATTTATCAGGTCTTGCCTGCTAAACTCTGGGTAGAAATGTTTTTCCAAGGATTCTCCGTTCTCTGCTCCAATCGGGAAAGTAATAATAGTTCCTACGTTTCCAAATATCGCTTTAGAGAGCCTTTCATCTAGTTGTCCGATATACTGGTGGGCGAGAGAGAGGCATAATCTGTATTTCCTTGCCTCTGATAGAATGCTATCAAAAGTTTCAGTAGCGACAAAGTTCTGGAATTCATCAACGAATAGGTAAAAGTCTTTTCTTTCCTCCTCGGCAATATCAATCCTGCCCATTGCTGCAAGCTGGAGTTTAGTAATGATCAGAGACCCAAGAAAAGAGGAGTTATCCTCTCCAATCCTTCCTTTTGCCAGATTAACAAGAAGGATTTTTTGTTTATCCATCAGATCTCTAAAATCTACTTTGTTTTCAGCCTGCCCGGTAATGTTTCTGATTAAAGGGACTGATAGAAAAGCTCCTAATTTGTTTTGAATTGGTGCTAAAGCCTCTCCTTTGAACTGATAAAGGTACTTTGGGAATTCATTTTTCCAAAAGGATTGCACAATAGGATCTTTTACTTTTTCTACAATCTCCTTTCTATACCTCCAGTCAGAAAGCATCCTGTATATATCCATTAAAGTCTTGCTTTTACCGTAGTTAAACAGAGTTTTTTCTTCTTCAAGTAAAGCTAAAATCGTATTTCTCAGGATATGTTCCTGCCTGTGCTGCCAGTATTCGGCATATAGCTTCCTGAAAACAGAAATAAGACTTGAGATAACAAGATGTTTTCTTTCAGGTTTTACACTTTCCAGAATGTTTAAAGCAATAGGATAATCGATATCAGCAGGGTTGAAATAGATAATGTCATTAATTCGATGCGAGGGGATATAGTCAAGGAGCTTTTCTACAGCATCTCCATGTGGATCAATAAAGCATACCCCTTCATTTTCATAGATATCATTCAGGATCATGTTTAAAAGTAGGGTGGTCTTTCCCATCCCAGTTTTTCCAAGGATATACATGTGAAGCCGTCTATCATCCTTTTTTATTCCGAAGATTTTCCCTTCACCTCTGAAATCTGTTTTTGCAAAAAAGTTTATTTTTGGCATGGATTTATATTTCAAAAACTTTAGCGGATTACTAATGATATTACAAATGCGTCTATTCCCATGACCAAATATTAAACTGAAAAGTATTTATATATGTATATTTAATATTGAATCCGAAGTTTCTTATGAACTGGCGTCAGCTTAGTGGAAGGATAGTGGGTTTGTACTATTTAGCTTTTGGAGCACTCACTCTCTACATCCTCTCCATAACCATTAGTCAAACTATCTTTGGGGGTGCCAGAATGTTCCTGTTACCAACGTTTGAAGCAAGTTCAACTAACTACTCCTTCTTTGCAGGTAATCTTTCCTTGCTAATTCAGCTAGTTCTCCTTGTACCTGCTGGAATTATGCTAGCTTGGAAACTAAAGCGTTGGGCTGCCATCTATGGAATCATAGGTATTCTTGTTCCGTCGCTGATTCTTCTTATTCTTGAAGTGTTTGTCTCATTTTCAGGCGGCCCTTCCATAACCAAACTAATTAGCATCGAAATTGCTTATAGTTGGGGATTATTTGTTGGGCTCCCTCTTTTGGGGATCATTTCTGCGTGGAGAGAGTTACATTAACTTTTGAATATATAATTTTTCATTATTGTTTAACAAAATAAAAATAACCAAAGAAGCTTTTGATTCCGAATTATTCGGAACAGTATTGCCTCCTCCAGGTAATACTCTCTCACTAATTCGCAAGAGGAAAAGCTTCTTTGGCGTTGTTTACTTTAAAGAACTATTTTAGAGGTTAGATTTGTTTTGTTTTTCAACCCGTCCATAGCGTTTAATCTCTCAACTATCTCATTAACCGCTTCTCTGTTTCCTTCTCTTGATAGGCAAACAAGGCTATTCAGAATCTCAGAGGCTTCTTTTTTTGCCAGGCTCTCTGGTACGTTTTCTATGCCGAACTTGTGCAAGGCGTACCTTTGCTTTTCAGTGGCTGGATCGATGTTTTCTTCCTTTGGCCTGTTTCCATTTCCGTTTATTTTATCCTTATCTTTTGTTTCTGCTATGTCTTCTCCCTTTGTTTCCGCGCCTTTCCCATTTTCTCTCTGTAGCTTGGAAATGAGTTCTGATCTCAGGTCTCTGGCTATCTCCTTAAATATCTCGCTGGCTATGTATCTGGCATTGTTAGAATTTACTTTAAGGGCTTTCTCAAAGGCTTTCAGATAGATCTCGCTATAAAGCTCTATCCTGTCTTCGATTTTCTTTTCCATGTTTTAGCCTTCTTGAGAAACCATTTCCTCAAATTCCTTATCTGGCGTATTCAAGATTTTTCCACCAAATCCTTCAAGCCTTATTTGCTCATCTGCATTCTCTGTCTCCCTAGCCAAGCTTGTAACTGCATTAACCAATCCGTACTTTGTATGTTCTGAGAAATAGGCGAGAAGATCATCCCTTTGTTCTTCTCTGAGACTGGCAAGTCTTGCAATGTTATTTACCGCCTTTATCGGCTTCTCGATTGCAATTTCAGTGCTTTCTTTCATCTTCCTAACCCAGGAAGAAAAGATACTGCTGTCAAATGTCAGTCTGATGATATCTCTTGCCTTTGCCCAGAGAGCTTTGTCTTCAAGCTCTCTTGTCTCATCTGACCAGTCTATCTCTCCTATTTCCGTGGTCTGCTTTCCAAGGTGGACTTTTTTAAGTGAATGCTCACCGATCAGGCCATTACTGCAGATTTTCCTTAAGATAAAGGTCTCAACCCTGAAAGCTGATGCCCCTACTTCCGAGTTCCTGATTATTAACCCGCCATAGATTATGTCTCCTCTAGTGATTTCTGCCGTCAGAGTCCTATCTATTGCCTTGAGGTATAGCATTGTCTCCGTAACTTCAGCCTTGTAAATCTCCACAGTATCTTTTTTCCTAAATTCCTCCATTGCTAGGAAAAGAAGATCGTAGTTATCCATTATCCGGTACCTGTCTGAGAGAATGGCTCTGATTTGCTTGTCTAAAACCGGGTACCGCCCCGATTTCTACGTACACGCACGCTAAGGAATTAGGCATCTTTGTTTGCCAAATTACCGATCTTCAATCTTTTATTTCCAGAAAAAAGGAATGAAGTTTTCATAAACAAGGTAATAA
>JAWOKW010000411.1:0-3429 GCA_033854095.1 Candidatus Methanoperedens sp.
GCAATTTTTCTTTGCCTGCGGCTATGACATCATCTATTCTCAATATCATTGATGCTGCATCAGTTGCTGAATCTATGGCTTGAATCTTCACGCGCAAGGGCTCTATGATGCCTTTTTCAGCCATATCAATAACATCGCCCGTATAAACATCAATTCCTGTATCCTTGTTCCCTTTTTCATGCTGGCTCCTCAGTTTGATGAGCATATCTATGCTATCAAGACCTGCATTCTCTGCAAGCGTCTTTGGAACTATCTCCATGGCATCTGCGAATTTATATACTGCCAGCTGTTCTCTTCCTGTTAGTGAGGCAGCATGCTCACGCAATTTTAGGGCAACCTCGACTTCGGGCGATCCACCCCCCGCTACGTATTTCCCATCTTCTATAACCGCGCCTACCACCCGGATAGCATCGTTGAAGGTTATCTCCACACTTTCTACCACATGCTTCGTTCCTCCATGAAGTATTACCGAAACCGATTTAGGATTGGGGCATTCACGCACGAAAATAAATTTCTTCTCGCCTATCTTTTTTTCCTCAATCAGACAGGCTTTTCCAATATCTGAGTCGGAGATGGCTTCAATATCCGTCAATATTTTTGCATTTGTAGCCCTTGATAGCTTTTCCATATCCTTCTCGCTAATACTTTTCACAGCTAGAATGTTGGATTTTGCAAGATAGTCCGAGGCTTTATCATCGATTCCTTTCTGGACAAATACAACGTTAGCGCCACTGCGCTCTATCTTTTTAACCATGTCTATCAGGAGGTTCTCTTCCTGGTCAAGGAATAGCATCAACTGCTCGGGGGTAGATATGTTTATCTTGGATTTTGTCTCTGTCTTCTTGATCTCAAGTGCTCTGTTTATAAGCAGTATTCTGGCATACTCTATTTTCCTGGGCATATTAGTGCTTGCGCGCTCCTTATCGATAACCACGCCGCGAACCATCTCAGAATCCTCAGTGCTTCCGCCCTCTATTTTCTCTACTTTTATCTCCTTAGTATCCACTTTTCTGCCATCAGTGATATCTGCCACAGCCTTTGCTGCCTGAATAGCGATCTGGGCAAGCTTCACCTTAACGGAATGGTCCTCCCCGCCCTTGATGGCTGTAGTAGCTATATTCAGAAGAATATCTTCCTGCTCAGGTGAAACGTCTTTTGCAAGCGATTTTAGGATTTCCTTGATTATATCTGCAGCGAGCCTGTATCCTCGTTCAACAACAGTTGGATGTACTCCCATATCAAAGAGCTCTTCAGCTTTTGATAACAGCTCACCTGCCAGGATAACTGCTGTTGTTGTGCCATCTCCAATCTCTTCGTCCTGGGTTTTAGCTACTTCAACTATCATCTTTGCAGCAGGATGCTCGATGTCCATTTCCTTCTGGATTGTAGCTCCATCCCCTGTTATAACTACATCACCCAGGCTATTTATCAGCATCTTATCCATACCCTTCGGACCAAGCGTGGTTCTTACAGCCGCAGCAACAGCTTTAGCTGCCGTGATGTTAGCGCTCTGAGCCCCTTTGCCTCTTGACCTCTGGGTCCCTTCTTTCAGTATCAGTATAGGGACCCCACCCATTTGTCCCCCACTGGAGCCAGCCTCTTTCTTGATACCACCTATATTTGCTGCAATACAAAATCCTCCTACTCGCAACGAAAACTTTTGTTGTCTCTTATTTGTATGGATTTTTTTTCTATTAATATATTCGCTTTCTTGGCAGCGGCTCATTATTTCCTCTTATCATAACATATTTACGCATCAAAATCCATTCTATTTTTGCTATTAGTTACTGGTTAGAAGATTAATTATATCTAGTATATATTCAGGAGGTTAGACATGAAATCAATCATCACAGCAGAACTTGAGATTGTCGCCTTGGGGACGGGAAGCACAAGCATGAGTTCTCATATTTCTGAGGCTGTAAAAGCTCTCGAAAAATCGGGTATCAAATACCAGTTAACTCCTATGGGGACGGTAATAGAGGTATCTTCCATTGATGAAGCTTTCAATGCAGCGAGAGCAGCTCATGAAGCGATTATTAAAAAAGGCGTAAAGAGGGTGGTCACGCACCTCACAATCGACGATAGAAGGGATGCTCCAAAAGGTATGGACGAGAAAATAGAATCTGTAAAAAGTAAAATTTAGCCCATTTCTCTTCAAGCTCCAGATTCATATCATCATATGCAGGCTATAACTTCCCTCTGTTTTAAATGAGATGTTTTTGCTTGGGTTCCAGGCGAGGCTTTGAGCACGTGCAACTATAGGTAGGGCCGCGACTTGCATCCGTCGCGAATCGCACCTTCCACGTCTGTTCACCACCAAGCGTGAGATGAGGGGCGCCTTCACTTCGGCAATTTGAACAGCGCCACCTCGTATGACTCCACCCTCATGACCCGGCCGCCTGTCGCATCCTGAAGCCGGGGCTGAATTTCCTCCGCGGACTTACGGCTAGCCACCTCGGCCTCCTCACTCTCCCACAACATTATGCCTAAGGCGCGGTTCTAATCTTGCGAGACCAGCACGAGGTACCCCTTGAAGCCATCGATTTCACGGATTGCTGGCCAAACGACCTCGCGCACTGCCCTGGCTGCCGCACTCGTGTTAATCTTAAAAGTGTTCATCCGCGCGAACATTTCCTCCTCGTATCAACTCGGTCGTGTAACGTCATATGAACAGACGATGGGAACAACTTCATTAAGCTTAGAGAGCATGGATTTTGGAGGAACTGCAGATGGACAGAAATAAACGTCCAGATTTTATAGCTCCCCTTTTTTCTCTTTTACCTTCTGCACAAGTTCAAAAATCTCATCGGTTCTTTCCCCTATAACACATAAAGTCACCGAACCCTCTCCTCCGTTTATGCCTCCAGCACCAATCGGGAAAACATCCTCTGCGCCAAGTAGCGTGAGAGCCTGCACCTCGGTAACAACAGTGCCGCACAGAGGCATCATTCCAACAGGAAGACCTGTTGCCTTACTTGTGCGCTGTATCCCTATTCTTTTAGAGATCCCTATCACAGAGTACGGTATGGATTTTTCAAGCCCTACAGGAATAACAAGGTTTATGCCTTTTGCCATTACTGAACCCAGTATACTTCCGGTGGAACCGCCCACTGGACTTGACATCATTACACCCGCCACGTTCTGAGGATCAAGGGAATTTGCCCCTTTTATAACCACATCCTGAGAGCCCATTTCTTTTATGATGCCGTCGTCCTTCACCTGTTCTCCATTGCGCAGCGCAATTGTTGGCAGGCGCGTATCGATCGGGACCGCTGCGGTTGTGCCGTCGATGTATCCCGCTCCATATCTTGTCTTGTCGATCTTCTTTCCGGTAAGTTCTTCTGCCACATACGCATCGGTACTCCCCAGGGTTATCAGGATCATCCCTTTCTTCAAAGCCTGCTGTATGACCGGGAGCTTTTTTACTCC